>JAUXXN010000276.1 GCA_030684755.1 Hydrogenophaga sp. | reverse complement strand
CTGAGCACTATTTTTTAACACGCTGTACAAGTAGCATGCAGAATGCTTGTTCATAGACACTTTGAGGTGCTGATTGCGGCATCCAAAGCGGCCAGCAAGCTAGCTGCACTGGCTCTGCCTGTGCCAGCCAGGTCAAAGGCGGTACCGTGATCTGGGCTGGTGCGAACAAAGGGCAACCCCAGCGTGGTGTTGACTCCATGTTCTAGTCCCAGCAATTTCACAGGAATCAAGCCTTGGTCGTGGTACATAGCCACCACCACATCAAAAGCTCCCTGCCGAGCACGCATGAATACGGTGTCGGGGGCATGCGGGCCCGTGCAGTCGATACCTTCAGCCACGGCCTGTGCAACTGCGGGGACAATTTCTTCGATTTCTTCGCGCCCAAACAAACCACCTTCACCCGCATGCGGATTGAGACCCGCCACGGCAATGCGCGGGTGCGCCATGCCACAAAGTTGGAAATAGGCTTGCGTGATGCGCAGCGTTTGAAGGACTTGGGCCTTCGAAACTGCGTTCAACGCTTGCTGTAAAGACACATGTATGCTCACCAATACCGTACGCAGGCCAGGGCAACTCAGCATCATGCGCACCGGAAGTTCGGCCACATCGATCCCTTGGTGTGTGGCTGCCAGCGACTGCAACATCTCGGTATGCCCCGGAAAAGTCACGCCCGCTGCTGCCAGTGCCTCTTTGTGAATTGGCGCAGTCACCACTGCTCGTGCCTGCCCTGATAGAGCGGCTTGTGCAGCAAAGCGAATGCAATCGGCAGCGGCTTCGCCCGCATCTGCGCTGATGCGCCCCAACTCCACCGGCTGCTTCAAGGAGCAAGCTTGAATGATCGCCACACACCCAGGGGGAACCTGACTGAAGTCTCGCAGTTCGCTCAATTCGGCCCACATCAGCGGTGGCACAGACTGCAGCGATGAACCTGCCGCCCACCACATGGCACGGCGCAAAGTGGTCACATCGCCCGCCACCACCACCTGCCGCATCAGACCAGGTCGCTCGCAAAAGGCCTGGGCAATGATTTCAGGACCGATGCCGGCGGGGTCTCCCATGCTCAGCACCACGGGCTTATTGAAAGATGTCTGGCTGCTCGTCATTAATAAACGCTTCAAGCGGGGTTGTCGATGTCGATAAACTGGTGTTCAAGCCCCAGCGTTTGAGCCACATGCGCACCCACCGCCTGCACGCCATAGCGCTCGGACGCGTGGTGTCCACAAGCAATATACGCAACACCGCACTCGCGTGCGTAATGGGCCTGGGGCTCCGAGATCTCTCCGGTGATGAACACATCTGCGCCAGCGGCGATGGCTGCCTCGAAATAGCCCTGCGCCCCACCGGTGCACAACGCCACGCGCTCAACAGGCCTGTCCGCCTCGACCACCAGCGTCACGGAACGGCCCAGAGACTGTTCAACATCAACGGCGAATGCGGCCGCTGATGCCGCGTGGCGCTGCCCGACGAACCCCAACGATTGCGCTCCAAAACGCCCCGACGCGCCCTCATACACCGACACGCCAAGGCGCAGCGCAAGTTGCGCGTTGTTGCCCAGTGCGGGGTGGGCATCCAGCGGCAGGTGATAAGCCAACAGATTGATGTCGTTCGCAAGCAAGCGTGCGAGCCGCTGCTTCATCCACCCCGTGATACGTCCGTCTTGCCCCCGCCAAAAAAGCCCATGGTGCACCAGAATGGCATCGGCTCGGGCGGCAATCGCCGCATCGATCAAGGCACGGCTGGCTGTAACACCCGTGATGAGTTTCTGGATATTCTGGCGTCCCTCGACCTGTAAACCATTGGGCCCGTAATCGTTGAAAAGGGTCGGCTGGAGCAATCCATCCAAGCTTTCCAGCAGGGTACTGCGGGAAACCGGGTGCGCTGGTGTGGTCATGCAAATGGCCTGTTTTGAAAAGGGTGAGGCCAAGCTGTTCAACAATGCGATCAGCGAGACTCCTACTTATTTTGACAGGCTTGGTAGCCCAGATCACCACATAACCGCAACGGACTTAGGACAAAACTTGACGACCAGGACAACTAGGACGACTAGGACGCCTTGGCGCCGGTCAGCGCTGCGCGCGCTCCGATTCATCCATCTTGCGCATGAAAAACCTATAGAACCATACGCCCATGGCGATGGTGAACAGGATCACGAAGATGCTGAACAGGCCGTAGTCGGTCGAAAAGAGGTCCACAATGGCCTTCATAGGTATCTCCAATCTGTTTATAACGAATCGGCATTGCACCGCGTTCTTCACCAGGGCGCATTGATATGAGTCAACCGGCTTGAAGTCAAGGTGTCGATGGCCATATGCTGGACAATCCAGAACATGGGCCTGCCCGGCCCACAACATCACTGCATCCCACCTCCCATGAAACGACTCTGGCTTGTTTTTGCCCAATCCGTCACCGTGTTGCTGGCTGCATTTTTTGTGATAGCCACGCTCAAGCCGCAGTGGCTGGACCGGCGCCCCAACCTCTCCACCGTGGTTCCCGTGTTTCAATCTGCAGCATCAACGTCGTTAGAGGGCTCGGTCAGCACCAGCGGATTCAGTGGTGCAGCGCGTGTTGCATCACCAGCAGTGGTGAGCATCAACACCAGCAAAGCAGCCGTTAACAACATTCATAGCGGTGATCCTTGGTTTCGCTTTTTCTTTGGTGACCAACTGCAAACCCAACCGCAAACAGGGCTCGGTTCAGGCGTTATCGTCAGCCCCGCAGGTTACATCTTGACCAACAACCATGTGATTGAGGAGGCCGATGAAATTCAGGTGGTTCTCAACGATGGTCGAAAAAGCATTGCCCAAGTGATTGGCACAGACCCTGAAACCGATCTGGCTATCCTCAAAATCTCGCTGACCGAATTGCCCGTGATCACTCTAGGCAACTCAGATGCTTTGTTGATTGGCGATCAAGTGCTGGCAATTGGCAACCCATTCGGCGTGGGTCAAACCGTCACAAGTGGCATCGTCAGTGCTTTGGGCCGAACCCAATTGGGCATCAATACCTTTGAGAACTTCATTCAAACCGATGCGGCAATCAACCCCGGTAACTCAGGTGGGGCACTGGTTGATGTTAACGGTCACCTAATGGGAATCAACACCGCCATATACTCTCGCTCGGGTGGCTCGATGGGCATTGGTTTCGCCATCCCGACTTCAACCGCACGAAGCGTATTGGAATCCATTGTGCGCGATGGACGGGTTACACGGGGCTGGATCGGCGTAGAGCCACAAGACCTCAACCCGGAATTGGCAGAAAGCTTCGGCATTGCCTCAGGCTCTGGCGTGATCATCACGGGAGTGCTTCAAAATGGTCCGGCAGCACAAGCTGGAATCCGTCCAGGCGACGTCATCACCAGCGTAGCAGGACGTGAAGTAACCACCGTTGCGCAATTACTGTCGGCTGTTGCTGCTTTGCAACCGGGTACACCTGCAGCCATGGGTGTAATGCGACGAGATGGCATAACTCAAATAGATGTGACACCGGGCCGCCGCAACCCGCCACCTCGACAAGATCAACGCTGAATGTGCTTTCAAACGATCAAGTCGCGATTATTCAGCCGGATTTGTAACTTTTTCGCCTGACTGAGCTTCATCCTTTTTGATGAACCACTGAGCACCCAAAATACCCAACTCATAAAGCAAACACATTGGTATAGCCAGCGCCAGTTGGGAAATCACGTCGGGCGGAGTAACGATGGCTGCAATGACGAAAGCCACCACAATGAAATAGCCACGAAACTCACGGAGCTGCTTTATGGAAACCATGCCCATCTTAACGAGCAGAACCACCACAATAGGTACCTGAAAAGCGAGACCAAAGGCAAGGTACAGAGACAGGATGGCCTCGACATAAGACGCAATATCGGGCGTGGCGGCCACGCTCTCCGGCGTGAACTGCTGGATAAAACCAAACATTTTATCGAGTACGAAAAACTGTACGAAAGCAATGCCCACATAGGCCAGCAAACTGCCCAGCAATATCAGCGGGATCGCAAAACGCTTCTCATGGCTGTACAAGCCCGGCGCAACAAATGCCCAGACCTGGTACATCCACCAGGGCAAAGACAGCAACAACGCAGCCATAGCCAGCACTTTGATGGGCACAAAAAATGGCGAAAACACACCCACTGCGATCAGCTTGGCATCGGGTGGCATGTGCGCACGGATCGGCACAGCGATCAAATCAATCAGGCCACTCGGACCAGGCCAGAACGCCAGCAAGGCCATGCAAATGGCCAAACCCACAACGCCATAGAGTAGGCGATCGCGTAACTCCATGAGATGCTGGACAAACGGCTGTTCAGAACCGGCTAGCTCATCGGTGGAATCTTTGGGGTCGGACATCAGCGGGGTGCAGAAGAAGAACGGGGCCGAAAACGGGCCACGCGGGCCGCTCCGGACTGTGTGCGGGTACGCACGCCTGAGCGAGCCTTGTACCACTGGGGCATGGCCTTTTGCTTGATGCGCCAGTTCTTTTTAGGAGGTTGGTAATTGGTTTTAAGGTCAGCGCCGATACTGTGGTGCGCGTCGGCGCCGTAAGACGGCGCATCATCCAGGCCGGCGGTGACTTCAGACCACGACTTTTCAAAGTCACTGGCACCGCTTTGCACCGACGCTTCAACATCGCGAGCAGCGTTCTGCATGGTCTCTTTCATTTTCTTCAGCTCTTCAAGCTCCATCGATCGGCTGACCTCGGCTTTGACGTCGGCGACGTAGCGCTGAGCTTTGCCAAGCATGGCACCCACCATGCGGGCCACACGGGGCAACTTTTCGGGACCGATGACGATCAACGCCACCGCGCCAATCAGAGCGAGCTTGGAAATGCCCAGATCAATCATGTTTCAGCCATCCTGCGGGCAATGCTGGGCTTTGCGGTAAAGCCCCGGACCCGACCATGCGCTGGCGGGCAAAGAGTCGGCGAATCGAAGTCAGCTTTTTTGCTTGGCTTCAACGTCGATGGTGTTCTTGTCGGTGCGCAGGCTGTTCTGCGTGACCTGACCTGCAGGAGCCGCTTCGGCCTCGGCAGCCGCTGCAGGCTGGTTGCCGTCTTTCATGCCATCTTTGAAGCCCTTGACGGCGCCACCCAGGTCAGAACCCAGATTTTTTAACTTCTTGGTCCCAAAAACCAAGACCACGATCACCAACACAATGGCCCAATGGACCCAACTCATAGCACCCATAATTTTCTCCAAATATAAAAATAATGCGTTGAACGCCTGCTGTGGGATTCTAAGCTGGCCCGGGAGTTCAGCCCTGAATCCAGCCCAAAACCCGCTCGACGAACCCCAGCGCGTACCGCACGCTCAGCCGCGCTTCCACGGGCGTGGTCCGCCCATGATGTGGATGTGCAAATGGTGTACCTCTTGGCCGCCGCCCGTGCCGGTGTTGCAGACCAAGCGGAAACCGCCGTCGGGGTACGGCAGACAGCCTTGCGCCAGGGCCAGCTGGGGGGCCAGCAGCATCATGCGGCCCATCAGGCGCTCGTGCTCGGGTGTGAGCTGCGCCATGGACGGAATGTGCAGCTTGGGCACCATCAAGAAATGCACCGGTGCCCACGGGTGGATGTCGTGGAAGGCGTAGATGTCATCGTCCTCGTACACTTTTTTGGACGGAATCTGACCGGCAACGATTTTGCAAAAGAGGCAGTCGGGGTCGTGTGTGTTCATGGGTATTTCAGGCGGGCAAGGCTTGGTTGGCGTTCATGCGCACCATGCCTTTGACGATACGGTAGAGAAACCAGATGGAAATGACGGCCCAGGCCAGCATGCCGGGCAACACAAACAAAAACCAGAGCGGGATGGTGACCACATAGAGCACACCGGCCCAGATGACGGTGCGGATGCGCCATGAAAAATGGCTGGCCTGCCAAGTGCCCTCGGCGTCCGACTTTTTCACCAGATCAATGACCAAGGCCACGATGAGCAAGCCTGCGCCCACCTGCGCGCCGGGCACCACGGCGGCCACCGCCACAATGAAATGCAGGATGTAGCTGAGCCAGCCCACGCTTTTGAGCGACTGGGCTTTTTCGCTGTCGATGGCCTGCACGTCGATGATGTCGTTGTTCATGAATGACCTTCTGCGGGCACAGCCTGTGCCTCGCGCGCCAGCACCTTGCGCAGCGCTTTTTCTTCCAAGCCGCTCAACCCTTCGCGGCGCACCAGCTCGGCCACCACGTCAGCCGGGGTTTTGCCGTAGTGGGCCAGCGCAATCATGCTGTGAAACCACAGATCGGCAATTTCGTTGACCAGTTTTTGCGGGTCACCACCATGGTCACAGTCCTTGGCAGCCATGACAGCTTCGGTGGCTTCTTCGCCAATTTTCTTCAAAAAAGCGTCGGGGCCTTTGTGCAGAAGGCGGGCCACGTAGCTTTTCTCAGGGTCGCCGCCATGGACTGGCTTGCGGCTTTCGATCACGGCCGCGAGGCGGGTCAGGTCATCGGTGTGGGACATGGCGTTATTTGTAAATGGATTCAGGATCTTTGAGCACCGGGTCCACCGCATGCCAAGCGCCTTGCTCGAGGCGTTGATAAAAACAGGTGTGGCGCCCGGTGTGGCAGGCAATGCCGGGCTCGTGTCCCAACTGGGTCACTTTGAGCAAGACCACGTCGTTGTCGCAGTCCAAACGAATATCGTGCACGGTTTGCACGTGTCCAGACTCTTCGCCTTTGAACCAAAGTTTGCCCCGCGAGCGGCTGAAATACACCGCCTGTCCCAGCGCCGCTGTTTTTTCCAGCGCCTCACGGTTCATCCAGGCAAACATCAACACGTCGCCGGTGGCGGCTTCTTGCGCAATGGCGGGGACCAAGCCTTGGGCGTCCCATTTCACTTCTTCAATCCAGTTCATGCCGTGAATCTACCATGCACTCCACAGGGCTTGGACCGCGTGAGTTGGCTTGGGCGTAGGATAGGCTCTTGCATTCAACGCCCAGCCGCCGCTGCGGCAGTCTGCACAGGGACATCCCCATGAAATTTCGCACCTTTGTATTGATCATTTTTATCTTGTTGGTGGCTGGCTTTGTCGCGCTCAATTTTGACGCGATCCTGGCACCCACCACCCTCAACTTTGCGCTTGCCGAAGTCCAGGCACCGCTTGGACTGGTACTGCTGGGCATGTTGGCGCTGTTGCTGATCGTGTTTCTACTGGCGCTGGTTTACTACCAAACCCTGCACCTGATGGAGGTGCGGCGCATCACCCGCGAAGTGGCCGAGCAACGCGAACTGGCCGACAAGGCCGAAGCGTCCAGATTCACCGAATTGCGGCAGTTCTTGCAGGCCGAACTGCAAACCACGGCCGCACGCGAATACGAACTGTCTGAAAAAATGCACCAAAAAGTAGACCGTCTGCAAACAGCCCTGACCGAGGTGATTGAGCAAACCGGCAACGGCTTGGGTGCGAGCATCGGAGAGATGGAAGACCGGCTGGAGCGTCAGTTGCAACAACGCGCCGGCGGTCTTTGATGAGCGAACAGCCTGCTCGTTTAAAGCGAGCAGGCTTAGTCATGCCCCAAAAGCGCTCAAAGTCGGACCGGAATGCCGCGCTCAGCCATGCGCGCTTTGGCCTGGCCCACGGTGTATTCGCCGTAATGAAATATGCTGGCTGCCAGCACCGCGTCCGCCCTGCCCTGCTGCACGCCATCGGCCAGATGGTCCAGGTTGCCCACGCCGCCGGAGGCGATCACGGGCACATCCACCGCGTCGGCCACGGCGCGGGTCAAGGCCAAATCAAAACCGCTTTTGGTGCCGTCGCGGTCCATGCTGGTCAGCAAAATTTCACCGGCGCCGTGGTTGGCCATGTTGCGCGCCCAGGCCACGGCATCGAGCCCGGTGTTTTTGCGCCCGCCGTGGCTGTACACGTCCCAGCCTTCGCCACGGGCCAACAGATCGTCGCCCGAACGCCGCTTGGCGTCGATAGCCACAACAATGCATTGCGCACCGTATTTGTCCGAGGCGTCACGGATAACCTGCGGGTTGGCCAGCGCGGCCGAGTTGAAGCTGGTCTTGTCGGCCCCGGCGTTGAGCAAGCGGCGCACATCGTCCACCGTGCGCACACCGCCGCCCACCGTGAGCGGAATGAACACCTTAGAGGCCACGGCTTCAATGATGTGCAGGATCAGGTCGCGGCCATCGCTGGTGGCTGTGATGTCCAGAAAGGTCAGCTCGTCGGCGCCCTGGTCGTTGTAGCGGGCTGCAATTTCGACTGGGTCGCCCGCATCGCGCAGTTCGATAAAATTGACACCCTTGACCACACGGCCGCCGGTCACGTCTAAGCAGGGAATGATGCGTTTGGCGAGCATGGTGGGCGCTGGCTTTCAGCCGTTAAGCTCGTCGGCCAAGGCTTGCGCGGCTTCAAAGTCCAAGTCGCCGCTGTAGATGGAGCGGCCACAAATCACACCCTCCACGCCTTCGTCTTCCACGCCGCACAGGGCACGAATGTCGTCCAAGTTGGACAGGCCGCCCGAGGCGATAACCGGAATGGACAGCGCCTGCGCCAGCTTGACGGTGGCTTCGATGTTGATGCCGGACAGCATGCCGTCGCGGCCAATGTCGGTGTAGATGATGGATTCGACGCCGTAGTCTTCAAACTTTTTACCCAGGTCCACCACCTCGTGGCCGGTGAGCTTGCTCCAGCCGTCGGTGGCGACCTTGCCGTCTTTGGCATCAAGGCCAACGATGATGTGGCCGCCAAAGGCGGTGCAGGCATCTTGCAGAAAGCCGGGGTTTTTGACCGCTGCGGTGCCGATGATGACGTAGCGCAGGCCCGCGTCCAAGTAACGCTCGATGGTGTCGAGGTCGCGGATTCCGCCTCCCAACTGCACGTCCACCACGGAGCCGACGGTTTTCAAGATGGCTCGGATGGCCTGTTCGTTTTTCGGCTTGCCCGCAAAGGCACCGTTTAGGTCGACCAGGTGTACGCGGCGCGCGCCCTTGTCCACCCAGCTGCGCGCGATGGCGGCGGGGTCTTCGCCAAACACGGTGGATTGGTCCATGTCGCCTTGTTTGAGGCGAACGCACTGGCCGTCTTTCAGATCGATGGCAGGAATCAGCAGCATGATGTTGTCGGTGTCAGAAGGGAACGGGGAAACTTAGGGATTCCAGTGAAGGAAGTTGCGGTACAGCGCCAAGCCCTGATCGGCGCTTTTTTCGGGGTGAAACTGGGTGGCAAAAATGTTGTCGCGCGCAATGGCCGCAGCAAATCGACCGCCGTAGTCGGCCTCGCCCACGCTGTGCATCGGGTTGGCGGGCTGAGCGTAATAGCTGTGAACGAAATAAAAGTAAGCGCCATCGTCGATGCCGTCCCACAACGGGTGCGCCGGGCCACGGTCCAGATCGTGAAAAACCCGGTTCCAGCCCATTTGCGGCACCTTGAAACGGCTGCCATCGGCCTGCAATCTGCCCTCCAGTCGGAAGCGGAGAACCTCACCGGCCAGCAAACCCAGACCCTCGGCAGGGCCTTCTTCGCTGCGGTCCAGCAGCATTTGCATACCCACGCACACACCAAACAAAGGCTTGTTGGCCGCTGCGTGCAGCACGGCGTCTTTCAGGCCCGAGGCGGCCAGCTCGTTCATGCAATCGGCCATGTGGCCTTGACCAGGCAGCACCACGCGGTCGGCGTCCAGCACGTCTTGCGCCCGCGATGTGACCAGCACATCCACTTCGCTGGCCTGCGCCACATGTTTCACGGCCTGCGACACCGAGCGCAGGTTGCCACTGCCGTAGTCCACCACGGCGACTGTCTTGCGTTTCATCAGATGGGCCCGCTCAGAGAGAGCCTTTGGTGGAAGGAATCACATCGCCCATGCGGGTGTCGCGCTCCAGCGCCATGCGCAGGGCACGGGCGAAAGCTTTGAAGACGGTCTCGGCTTGGTGGTGCGCGTTTTCGCCGTGCAGGTTGTCAATGTGCAGCGTGACGCCAGCATGGTTAACAAATCCTTGGAAAAACTCAAAGGCCAGCTGTGTGTCAAACCCGCCCACCATGCCGCTTTTGAACGGCACGCGCATGTGCAAGCCCGGACGGCCAGAAAAATCGACCACCACGCGCGAAAGCGCTTCGTCCAGCGGCACGTAGGCGTGCCCATAGCGGCGAATGCCTTTTTTGTCGCCCACCGCTTGCGCAAACGCCTGGCCCAGCGTGATGCCCACGTCTTCCACCGTGTGGTGGCCGTCGATGTGCAAGTCCCCTACGGCCTGAATGTCGAGGTCGATCAACCCGTGGCGGGCAATCTGGTCGAGCATGTGGTCAAAAAAACCGATACCGGTGGACAGGCTGGCCGCGCCGGTGCCGTCCAGGTTGACGCGGATGCTGATTTGCGTTTCTGCGGTGTTGCGCTGCACTTGCGCCACACGGTCGGCCACGGGGGTTGCGGAAAGCATCTGGGTCATAGGGATTTTTGTAAGGCGCCGATCAATTGGGCATTTTCTGCCGGTGTTCCCACCGTCAAGCGCAAACAATTGTTCAATAAAAGGTGCATTTTAGAAACATTTTTAACCAAAATACCTTGCGCCTTGAGTCTGTTGAAGCTGCGCTCGGCATCGGGCACACGCACCAGCACCATGTTCGCTTCGCTGGGGAACGGCATCACACCGGGCATTTGTGCCAACTCGCTAACCAACAGCGCACGTTGCTCACGGATTTGGCCCGCCTGTTGTGCAAACACATCGGCATGGTCCAAAGCAAACAAGGCGCACTCGGCATTGAGCACGCTCACGTTGTAGGGCGGGCGCAGTTTGTCCACCTCTTGCACCAGGGCCTGCGCGCCGAGCATGTAGCCCAGTCGCACGCCCGCCAGACCAAACTTGGACAAGGTGCGCATGAGCAGCACATTGGCGTTGGCCGCTGGGTGGCTGCGGATTTCATCAAGCCAACTGAGACTGGAAAACGGCTGGTAAGCCTCGTCCATCACCACCAGGCCGCCAAAGATGGCCGCTTCAGCGATCAAACGACGGATTACGGCGGCATCCCACAGGTTGGCGGTGGGGTTGTTGGGATAGGCGATGTAGGTGATGGCGGGCTGGTGTTCGCGCAGCGCGGCCAGCATGGCGGGCTCGTCCAGTTCAAAGTCGGCGGTGAGCGGCACGCCATGAAAAGCCAAGCCCTGTAATTGTGCGCCCATGGCGTACATCACAAAGCCGGGCAGCGGCGCCAAAATGCTGGCACCGGGTACGTCGCAGGCCATGGCCAGCAGAGAAATGAGTTCGTCGGAGCCGTTGCCCAGCATCAGGCCGCAGCCTTCGGGCAAGTTCACATAGCGCGCAATAGCGTGCTTCAGGTCGTCAATGCGGGCGCCGGGGTAGCGGTTGATGGCCACGGCGCCCAGGCGTTGGCCCAGTTCGGTTTGCAGCTCGGGGGGCAAGCTGAACGGGTTTTCCATCGCATCGAGCTTGACCATGCCGGTCGCGTCTTGGATGGCGTAGGCGTGCATGGACTGGATGTCCTGGCGGATAAAGCGCAGCGGGTTGGGGGTGTTCATGGCATTCATGGGTTGACCGCTCACAGGCTAGGGCGCATGGGTGGCACCGGGCTCAGACGCATTTCGGCGGCACGGGCGTGGGCCTGCAGGCCTTCGCCGTAAGCCAGTTCGGCCGCAATGGTGCCCAGCGTTTGGGCGCCTGCGGCACTGACCTCGATGAGGCTGCTGCGCTTTTGGAAGTCGTACACGCCCAGCGGTGAACTGAAGCGCGCTGTGCCGCTGGTGGGCAGCACGTGGTTGGGGCCAGCGCAGTAGTCGCCCAGGCTTTCGCTGGTGTAAGCCCCCAAAAAGATGGCTCCGGCGTGCCTGAGCAGCGGCTCCCAGCGGTGCGGTTCGGCGCTGGACACCTCCAAGTGCTCGGGCGCAATGCGGTTGCTGATGGCGCACGCCTCTTCCATGTCGCGTGTGAGAATGAGCGCGCCCCGGTCGTTCAAGCTTTTGGCGATGATCTCGCGCCGGGGCATGCTGGGCAGCAGGCGGTCTATCGCCGCTTGCACAGCGGCAATGTAGTCGGCATCGGGGCACAACAAAATGCTTTGTGCCAGTTCGTCGTGTTCGGCCTGGCTGAACAGGTCCATCGCTACCCAGTCGGCGGGCGTCGTGCCGTCGGCCAGCACCAAAATCTCGCTCGGGCCCGCAATCATGTCGATGCCCACGGTGCCGAACACGCGCTTTTTGGCGCTGGCCACGTAGGCGTTGCCCGGGCCGGTGATCTTGTCCACCTTGGGCACCGTGGCGGTGCCGTAGGCCAGCGCGGCCACGGCCTGCGCGCCGCCGATGGTGAAGGCACGCGTGACACCCGCCACATAAGCGGCGGCCAGCACCAAGGTATTTTTTTCACCTCGCGGTGTGGGCACCACCATGATGATCTCGCCCACACCCGCCACATGGGCGGGAACGGCGTTCATCAACACGCTGGATGGGTACGCGGCCTTGCCACCGGGCACATAAATACCCACCCGGTCCAGCGGCGTGACCTTTTGTCCCAGCAGCGTGCCGTCTTCGTCGCGGTAGCTCCAGCTCTCGCCGCTGGCCCGCTTCTGGGCTTCGTGGTAGCTGCGCACGCGGCGGGCGGCTGACTCCAGCGCCACGCGCTGGGCATCGGGCAAGGCTTCAAATGCGGTTTTCAGCTCCGCCTGGGTCAGCTCCAGCGCCTGCAGGCTGGCTGCCTCCAGGCCATCAAACCGGGCGGTGTAGTCCAGCACCGCTGCGTCGCCGCGCTGTTTCACGTCGGCCAGGATGTCGGCCACGCGCTGCTCAATCGCACTGTCGGTATCTGCCGACCAATGCAGACGTGCGGCAAACTGCGTCTCAAAATCAGACGCGCATGTAGACAGACAGAGCGGAGCGGCGTTAAGGGTCATGACGGAACGGCGTTTCTTTCGATGGCCTGCGAGAAAGCGTTGATGATGGGCCGAATGGCGGCCTGCTTGAGCTTGAGCGCCGCTTGGTTCACCACCAGGCGCGAGCTGATGTCCATGATGCGCTCCACCTCCACCAAGTGGTTGGCCTTGAGCGTGTTGCCGGTAGACACCAAATCCACAATAGCATCGGCCAAGCCGGTCAGCGGCGCCAGCTCCATACTGCCGTAGAGCTTGATCAGATCCACATGCACCCCTTTGCTGGCGAAAAATTCGCGGGCTATTGTGGTGTATTTGGTGGCCACTTTCAGGCGCGAGCCCTGGCGCACAGCGCTGGCGTAATCGAAGTCGGCCCGCACCGCCACGCTCATACGACAGGCCGCAATCTTCAGGTCCAGCGGCTGGTACAGACCTTGCCCGCCGTGCTCAATCAGCGTGTCTTTGCCGGTCACGCCCATGTCGGCGCCGCCGTATTCCACATAGGTAGGCACGTCGGTGGCACGTACCAGCACCACGCGCACGCCAGGCTGGTTGGTGGGCAAAATCAGCTTGCGCGACTTGTCGGGGTCTTCCAACACCTCAATGCCAGCGGCGGCCAGCAGCGGCAAAGTTTCGTCGAAAATGCGGCCTTTGGAGAGAGCTAAGGTGATCATTTGAAGCGTTCAATGTTGGCGCCAATACCGCGCAGCTTTTCTTCCATTTGGTCGTAACCCCGGTCCAGGTGATAAATACGGTCCACAATGGTTTCACCCTCTGCCACCAGGCCGGCAATGACCAAGCTGGCGGAGGCTCGCAGGTCGGTGGCCATCACCGTGGCACCCGACAGCTTTTCAATGCCCTCCACAACCGCCACTTTGCCATCGGTCTGAATTTTTGCGCCCAAGCGCACCATTTCGTTGACGTGCATGAAGCGGTTTTCAAAAATGGTTTCGGTCACTTTGGCCGTGCCGTGCGAAATGCAGTTGAGCGCCATGAACTGGGCCTGCATGTCGGTCGGGAAACCGGGGTATTCGGTGGTGCGAAAACCCTGGGCTTTCAAGCGGCCAGAGGAACGGACACGCATGAAGTCCCCGCCATCGTCTTGACCCGCTTCAATGTGTGCCCCAGCCTCCCGGAGTTTGTCGATCACAGCATCAAGGTGGTCAGCGCGACCGTGGCGCAGCAGCACTTCGCCACCCGTGGCAGCCACCGCGCACAGAAAGGTACCCGCTTCAATGCGGTCGGCCACCACCTGGTGCGTGCAGCCGTGCAGGCGCTCAACACCCTGAATGTGGATGCGGCTGGTGCCGTGGCCTTCAATTTTCGCGCCCATGGCGATCAGCATCTCGGCCAAATCGGCAATTTCAGGCTCTTGAGCCGCGTTTTCCAGCAGGGTTTCGCCCTCGGCCAGTGTGGCTGCCATCAAAAAATTTTCGGTGCCGGTCACAGTGACCATGTCGGTGGCAATGCGGGCTCCCTGCAATCGCTTTTTGCCGTGGGCCAGTTGGGCCACCATGTAGCCGTGCTCCACCAGAATCTCGGCCCCCATGGCCTGCATGCCTTTGATGTGCTGGTCCACCGGGCGCGAGCCAATGGCGCAGCCACCCGGCAGTGACACGCGGGCACGGCCAAAGCGCGCCAGCAGCGGACCCAGCACCAACACCGACGCGCGCATGGTTTTGACCAATTCATAAGGCGCTTCGGGGTTGATCGGATCGGCGGCGTGCAGTGTCATGCCTCCGCGTTCACCGTGGGTCTGGGTTTGTACACCCATGTGGTCCAGCAACTGGCGCATGGTGGCCACGTCGCGCAAGCGCGGCACGTTGGTCAACGTACCCGGCTCACTCGTCAGCTGCGCCGCACAGAGTTCGGGCCGTGCGGCGTTTTTTACTCCATCCATTCGCTTGAGCCGTTATTGCAGACAGTCAGCCACCTGTACCCGTTTTTATAAATGATCGACGGTTTCCGTTACGGCTTTTTCGGCGTCTTCGACGTGTCCCCCTGGCTGTGTCTGGCCATCGTG
>JAUXXN010000275.1 GCA_030684755.1 Hydrogenophaga sp. | reverse complement strand
CGCGGCACCGATGGCGATGTGGTCCGGGTGGGTGTGTATCTGCCGCAGTTCGTGGGTGGCGGTCACGTCCAGCACACGCTCAAAGCGCTTGTGCAGCTTGGTGACCCACAGGCCCACGTCGGTGCAGCCGGCCACCACCTGGGCTTGGGGAAACTGCGCACGTTGCTGCAACAGGGCGGCCAGCGTGGCGGGGCGCATGTAGGCGGCGTTTTCTTTTGTGCGGCTGGGCAGGGCTTGCAAAGCGGCCAGTGTGGCTGGCTCATTCACGCCACAACCAGAGGGCAGGGGCAGGCTGCCCATTTTTTCAGCAGCTTCCAAAATGGGCCTGTAGCCGGTGCAGCGGCACAGGTTGCCTGAGAGATCGACCTGCGCCTGTTCGCGGCTGACGCCTTTTGCGCCATGGTTCTGGTACATGCCAAACAGGCTCATCACAAAACCTGGCGTGCAAAAACCGCACTGGCTGGCGTGGCATTGCACCATGGCTTCTTGCGCGGGGTGCAGTTCGCCATTGGGGGCGGCCAGGTCATCGGCGGTGAAGACCGCCATGCCGTGTACCGAATGCGCCAACCGAATGCAGCTGTTCACGGCTTTGTAAGTCAGCCGTTCACCCACCGCTTCACCCAGCACCACGGTGCAGGCGCCACAGTCGCCTTCGCCGCAGCCTTCTTTGGTGGCACTCAGGCAGAGGTCTTCGCGCAGCACCTCTAAAAGGGTGCGCTCGGGTGGTACATTGCGCAGCGTCACGGACTGACCGCGTCGAACGAACGTCAGGGGGCGGAGGACAATTTCTGTGGTCATGCGCGCCAGCATAGCGCCACACTCTTGGCACAACATATGCTCAAGCGTATGTTCCGAATGCCCAAAACACCATTCACGAGCCTATGACAAGGGTATGAAATACGTGTCCATGTTCGACAAGATTGATCTGCACCTGATCCGCGTGCTCCACACCGTGCTCACCGAGCGCAGTGTGTCGCGCGCGGCGCTGCGTCTGGGCATGTACCAGCCGGCGGTGAGTGCGGCGCTCAAGCGGCTGCGCGAACTCGCCGGTGACCCGCTTTTGGTGCGTTCGGGCGCCGGTATGGTGCCCACGGTGGCGGGCCTGCGCATGATCGAACCAGCCGCCGATATCTTGCGCAGCGCGGCCGTGCTGTTCTCTGATGCGCGCAGCTTTGACCCCACCACCGCCGAGCACAGTTTCAGTCTGGCCGCCAGCGATTACCTGGACCCGCTGTTTCTGCCCCAGTTGGTGGCGCAGATCAAAAGTCTGGCGCCTACGTGCCCGATCGACATCCACCCCCTGTCGGCCGACGCGGACTACCGGCACCAACTCGCCCAAGGCACGGTCGATGTGGTGATTGGCAACTGGCCCAAGCCACCGGACGACCTGCACCTGGGTCGGCTGTTTGGCGACGAGGTGGTGAGTCTGGTGTCCAACCAGCATCCGGCGGTGCGCCGGGGCTGGGACGTCGAAGCCTGGCTGTCGGCCGAGCATATTGCGCCCACGCCCACGCACCCCGGCGCGCGCGGCGTGATTGATGACCACCTGAGCGCACAGGGTCTGACGCGCCACATCACCGTGCGCTGCCCGCATTTCGGGTTGATTCCGGCCATGGTGGCGGGCAGTTTGCTGGTGCTGACCACGGGGCGGCAATATTGCGAGCGCTTCACCAGCGTGTTGCCGGTGCAGGTGTTGCCGTGCCCCGTGCCGTTTCCTCGCATGATGTACTACCAACTCTGGCACGAACGCACCCACGCGTCCAACGCCGCGCGCTGGCTGCGTGAGCAAATCAAAAGTGTGGCGGCTTCGCTGCGCCGTCCCGAGCCAGAAGCGGCTGTCGCCTGATCAACCAGCTGAGAACATCCATGACCACTGCCCGATTGCAACTCACCGGCATCACCAAACGCTACCCCGGCGTGGTAGCCAACCAGGGCGTCTCGCTCACCGTGGCGCCGGGCGAGGTGCACGCTGTGCTGGGCGAAAACGGCGCCGGCAAGTCCACGCTCATGAAAATCATCTACGGATCGGTGAAGCCCGACGAAGGTGCGGTCATGTTCAATGGCCGACCGGTGCATGTGCGCAACCCGCAAGAAGCGCGGGCGCTGGGCATCAGCATGGTGTTCCAGCACTTCAGCTTGTTCGACACGCTGACCGTGGCTGAAAACGTGTGGCTGGGGCTGGACAAGTCGCTCACGTTGTCCGAGGTCAGTGCGAGCATCACGGCCAAAGCAGCCGAATACGGCCTGGACATCGACCCCGCGCGTCCGGTGCACACGCTCAGCGTGGGTGAAATGCAGCGGGTGGAAATTATTCGCGCTTTGTTGACCAACCCGCAACTGCTCATCTTGGACGAACCCACCTCGGTGTTGACGCCGCAGGCGGTTGAAAAGTTGTTTGTGGTGCTGAAAAAACTGGCTTCTGAGGGTTGTAGCATCTTGTATATCAGCCACAAGTTGCACGAAATTCGGGCACTTTGCAACGCCTGCACCGTGTTACGTGGCGGGCAGGTCACAGGCGTGTGCGACCCGCGCCAAGAAAGCAATGCTTCGCTGAGCCGCCTGATGATTGGTGCCGAGCCGCCTGCTTTGCAGGTGCGTGCACTCAACGCCGGTGCCGAGGTGCTGCAGGTATCTGGCCTCTCGCTGGCCAGCGAAGACCCGTTTGGTACCCACTTGGCCGACATCGCGCTCAGCGTACGCAGCGGCGAGGTGGTCGGCATTGCCGGTGTGTCGGGCAACGGCCAGAGCGAGCTGCTGTATTGCCTGTCCGGCGAAACCAGGCGGGCGCCGGTGGGCAGCGTTCGGGTGGGCGGGGTCGATGCTTCGCGTTTTGGCCCGGGCAAGCGCCGTGCGCTGGGCCTGCATTTCGTACCCGAAGAGCGCCTGGGCAGGGGCGCCGTGCCCACGCTGTCGCTGGCGCACAACCTGCTGCTGTCGCGTCGCGATGCGCTGGGTGCGGGCGGTTGGATTCGCCTAGGTGCGCTGAAGCAGCAGGCGGCTGACATCATTGCGCGTTACAACGTGAAGGCCAACGGGCCGGACGCGGCGGCCAAGTCGCTCTCGGGCGGCAATTTGCAAAAATTCATCGTGGGGCGCGAGATTGAGGCCAAGCCCAAGCTGCTCATCGTGAGCCAGCCCACTTGGGGCGTGGACGTGGGCGCAGCTGCACAAATTCGGGGTGAAATTCTGGCCCTGCGCGATGCCGGTTGCGCGGTGCTGGTGGTCAGCGAAGAGCTGGACGAGTTGTTTGACATCAGCGACCGCCTGCATGTGATTGCCAAAGGCAGGCTTTCGCCGAGCTTGAACCGTGCTGACGCCACCATTGAGCGCATTGGCGAATGGATGTCGGGGCTTTGGGACGAAACCGCAACCACCAACCAACCCAAGGAGAGCGCCCATGCTGCGGCTTGAAGTCCGACCCCAACCCTCGGCGCGCTGGGCTTACGCTTCACCGCTGCTGGCCTTGGCCATCACCGTGGTGGTGGGTGTGATGCTGTTCGTGTTGCTGGGCAAAGACCCGGTGCGCGGTTTGCAGGTGTTTTTCTGGGAGCCGGTGCGCAACGTCTACGCCATCTCCGAGCTGTTGGTCAAGGCCACGCCTTTGCTCATCATTGCGCTGGGCTTGGCGGTGTGTTTTCGCTCCAATGTGTGGAACATTGGCGCCGAGGGGCAGTTTGTCATGGGCGCGGTGTTTGCGGCGGGGGTGGCGCTCAGCGCTGACAAGGGCACCGGGCCGTGGATCGTTGTGGCCATCTTGCTCGCTGGCGTGCTGGGAGGCATGTTCTGGGCGGGCATCACCGCCTTGCTGCGCGACCGCTTCAACGCCAACGAAATTTTGGTCAGTTTGATGCTGGTGTATGTGGCCATTCAGGTGCTGAACTACCTGGTTTACGGCCCTTGGAAAGACCCGATGGGTTTTAACTTTCCGCAGTCCAAAACGTTCGAGTCGGCGGCGCAAATGCCGCGCCTGATGCAGGGTTCGCGCGTCAATATCGGTTTGCTGCTGGCCATGGCCGGGGTGGTGGCGGTGTGGATTTTCTTGTTCCGCACCTATGCGGGTTACGCGCAACAGGTGGGCGGTTTGGCCCCGGCTGCGGCACGTTATGCGGGTTTTTCATCGCGCAAAGCGCTTTGGGTGGCCTTGCTCACCTCGGGCGGTGCCGCTGGTCTGGCCGGGGCGCTGGAGGTGGCGGGGCCGGTGGGGCAGCTCACGCCGCACATTCCGGTGGGCTACGGCTTTGCGGCCATCATCGTGGCGTTTGTGGGGCGTTTGCATCCGGTGGGCATTGTGTTTTCAGCCCTTTTGATGAGCATGTTCTACATCGGCGGCGAGCTGGCGCAGTCGCGCATGGGCCTGCCCAAATCGCTCACCGGCGTGTTCCAGGGGCTGCTGTTGTTTGCGCTCTTGGCCTGCGACACCCTCATTGCCTACCGTTTGGTGTGGAAAAAATAAGCGAGTCAACGCCATGGAACCCATTGCACTTTTGATTGCCGCCTCGCTGAACGCGGGCACTGTGTTGGCCATTGCTTCGCTGGGCCTGTTGCTGAATGAGAAAGCGGGCATCGTCAACCTCGGCGCCGAGGGCATGATGTTGTGTTCGGCCCTGGCCGGTTTTGCCGCCGTGGTGCACACCGGCAGCACCGGGCTGGGCTTTGTGGCGGGCATGGCGGCGGGCGCTGTGTTGGCGGCCATTTTTGGGGTGTTGGTGATTTGGCTCAACACCAACCAATACGCCACTGGCCTGGCGCTGTCGCTGTTTGGCGCCGGGTTCTCCGCGTTTGCGGGCAGCAGCTACGTGAAAGAGAAACTGCCTGAGCAGGCGTCTTATGCCATTCCGGTCCTGTCGGACATCCCGTTTCTGGGCTCGGCGCTGTTTCGACACCATCCATTGGTGTATGGCACGGTGCTCATCACCTTGGGTCTGATTTGGTTTTTGTACCGCACGCGCGCCGGGTTGGTGCTGCGGAGCGTTGGTGAAAGCCCCGAATCGGCGCACGCCCTGGGTTATCCGGTGCGCCGCATCCGCTTGATGGCGGTGGTGGCCGGTGGCGCGTTGTGCGGTTTGGCGGGCGCTTATGTGTCCACCGTGTACACGCCTTTGTGGGTCGAGGGCATGATTGCCGGCAAAGGATGGATTGCGTTGGCGCTCACCACATTTGCCACCTGGCGTCCGGCACGGGTTTTGCTTGGAGCGTATTTGTTTGGGGGCGTGACCATGCTGCAATTCCACTTGCAGGGCATGGGTGTTCAGTTGCCCAGTCAGTTGCTCAGCATGATGCCCTACTTGGCCACCATCGTGGTGCTGGTTCTCATTTCGCGCAATCCTGTCTGGATCCGGGTGAACATGCCTACCTCCATCGGAAAACCTTTTTACCCGGGTTCATAATCCGTAGTTGTTTTTTCAATCCCTCTCGTTAACCAACCCAAATCACCGAGGTTTTCATGACCGACCTGAGCAAACGTTCACTCATCAAACTGGCTGCGCTGACCGCTGTCGCTGGTGCCGCCCTTGTGGGCTGTGGCAAGAAAGAAGAAGCGGCCGCACCTGCACCCGCACCAGCGCCTGTCGAAGTCAAGGTTGAGCCTGTCAAGGCTGCCTGGATTTACGTCGGCCCGGTGGGTGATGCAGGCTGGTCTTTTGCCCACGACCTGGGCCGCAAGGGCGCAGAAGCGCATTTCGGTACAGCGCTGCAAACCACGTTTGTTGAAGCGGTGCCCGAAGGTGCCGACGCCGAACGCGTCATCCGCGATCTGGCCCAGCAAGGTAACCAAATCATTTTTGCCACCTCGTTTGGCTACATGGAGCCCATGCTCAAAGTGGCGGCAGACTTCCCCAACGTGAAGTTTGAGCACGCCACCGGTTACAAAACCGCCGACAACATGCGCATCTACGATGCCAGCTTTTACCAAGACACCTACATGGCCGGTATCGTGGCGGCCAGCATGACCAAGACCAATACGTTGGGCTTCGTTGGTTCTTTCCCCATTCCAGAAGTGCTGCGCAACATCAATGCCTTCATGTTGGGTGCCCAAAGCGTCAACCCGAAAATCAGCATGAAGGTGGTGTGGGTCAACACCTGGTTCGATCCACCGAAAGAAAGCGAAGCCGCCCAGAGCTTGATCAACCAAGGCGCCGACGTGTTGCTGCAAAACACCGACTCCACCGCCGTGCTGCAAACCGCCGAGCGCAATGGCAAGTTCGCCTTTGGTTGGGACAGCGACATGAGCGCCTTCGCGCCCAACGCCCACTTGGCTTCCGCGGTGGTCAACTGGACGCCTTACTACATCCAGGCCATCGAAGAGCTGAAAAACGGCAGCTGGGCTACCAAGCGCACGGTTTGGGGCGTTAAAGAAGGTTTGAACGATCTGATCAAGATTTCTGACAAAGTACCCGCTGAAACTGTGGCCAAGGTAGACGAGATCAAGGCTGGTTTGAAGGCAGGTACCTTTGAAGTGTTCACCGGCCCGATCTTGGACAACACCGGCAAAGAGGTGCTGGCCGCCGGTGCTGTAGGCGATCAAGCTTGGCGCGATGGTGTGAACTTCTTCGTCAAAGGCGTAGAAGGCCGCGTGCCATCCGGAAAGTAAAGATTTTTTGGACTCTCAGGGCTGGGTGCCGCGAACGCACCCTGCACAGCCACCCCTCCGGCGCACCGGTCGGGTGGCTTTTTTTTGTGTGTTGTGGAGATTGAAATGAGCCATGAAAAGCAATGGTGGTGGCCGCTGGCGCTGGAAGAGGCGCTGGGCAGCGAGCCGCTGGCGGTCCAACTGCTGGGGCAGCCCCTGGTGTTGTGGCGCGATGCCGACGGCCAACCGGTGCTCATGACCGACCGCTGTCCGCACCGGGGCGCTAAGTTGTCGCTGGGTTCGGTGCAGGCGGGCACGCTGGAATGTCCTTACCACGGCTGGCGTTTTGACTCTGCAGGTCATTGCGTGTCTATTCCGGCGCTGCCCAGCTTCAAGCCACCGGCCACGCACAAAGCCTGCCGCCATCCGGTCATGGCCCAACACGGCCTGCTCTGGGGCACCTTGGGAGAAGCGGCCTTTGCTCCTCCGGCCCTGGTGGGTTTGCCCGAGCGGCGCCTGATTTACGGGCCGTTTGACGTGGCCACCAGTGCACCGCGCGCGGTAGAGAATTTTCTGGACACCGCCCATTTCGCCTATGTCCACCGAGGCTGGCTGGGCGAGGCCACGCACCCTGAAGTGCCGCATTACGACGTGACGCACACCGCCGACGGTCGCCCCGTGATTGAAAGCTACAAGGCCTGGCAACCCCGCGCCACGGCCAGTTCGGCCGAAGGCGGTTGGGTCACCTACCGCTACGAGGTGCTCAGTCCCTACAGCGCCTTGCTGAGCAAGCAACCCGACGATGGTGGACCGCAAGACAGTTACACCATTTGGGCCTGCCCAGACACCGAAGACAGCTGCCGCCTGTGGTTTGCCCAGTACACCAGCGACAACACATCCAGCGACGACACGCTGCGCGACTTTCAAATCGCCATCTTTGCGCAAGACCAACCGGTGCTCGAATCGCAAAGCCCCAAGCGCTTGCCGCTCAGCGGTGGCGAGGTAATGAGCGCCGCCGACCGCTTAAGCGCGGCCTACCGCCGCTACTTGCAGCAGTGCGGCATTGGGTTTGGCGTGTGTTGAATCGGCCTTGAGCAGTCCGCGCGCAGTCGCTCCACCACAAGGAAACATCGCCATGAACACCGCCCACAACACCGCTGCCACCGATCCGCTTGCCTTGGCCAGGGCCATTCCCAAAGCCGAACTTCATATCCACATTGAAGGTTCGCTGGAGCCTGAGCTGATTTTTGCGCTGGCCCAGCGCAACGGCGTTGCCCTGCCATACGCCAGCGTCGAAGCCCTGCGCGCCGCCTACGCCTTCACCGACCTACAAAGCTTTCTCGACATTTATTACGCCGGGGCCAGCGTGCTGCTGACGGCGCAAGACTTTCACGACATGGCTTGGGCCTACTTCCTGCGCGCCCAGACCGACAACGTGGTTCATGCCGAGCTGTTTTTTGACCCACAAACCCACACCGCA
>JAUXXN010000273.1 GCA_030684755.1 Hydrogenophaga sp. | reverse complement strand
GCATGCTGTTCAAACTCAGCGGCGCAGAAAAAGACCGCCTCGCGGAAGTGCTGCAAACCATCCACCTGCTGGACAGCGCCGCCCGCCAAGCCGGTCTGCTGAGCCACGGCCAAAAGCAATGGCTTGAAATTGGCATGTTGCTGATGCAAGAGCCCAAGTTGTTGCTGCTGGACGAACCAGTGGCGGGCATGACCGACGAAGAAACCGAACGCACCGCGCAATTGTTTTTAACGCTGAAGGGCAAACACTCGCTCATGGTGGTGGAACACGACATGAGCTTCATCCGCACCATTTCCGAAAAAGTCACGGTGCTGTGCGATGGCTCGGTGTTGGCCGAAGGCACCTTGGACGAAGTGCAAGCCGACGAACGCGTGATTGAGGTGTACCTTGGTCGCTGACTTACTCCCTCGCCCCGAGATAAACCCATGAGCCTCCTAGAAGTCAAAGACGTTAACCAGTATTACGGCGGCAGCCACATCCTGCGCAACGTCAACCTCAGCGCCGCGCTGGGCCAAGTCACCGTGGTGCTGGGCCGCAACGGCGTAGGCAAAACCACGCTGCTCAAATCCCTCATGGGCTTGGTGCCCATCAAAAGCGGCAGCATCACTCTGGACGGCGTGCCCATAGAAAAAACCACCCCCTACGAACGCGCCCGCATGGGCGTGGGCTTTGTGCCGCAGGGCCGCGAAATATTTGGCCGCCTCACCGTCGAGGAAAACCTGCAGATGGGTCTGGCCTACAAAAAAGGCGGCACACCTATACCCGCCGAATTGTTTGAACTCTTCCCAGTGCTCAAACAAATGCTGGGCCGACGCGGCGGCGATTTGTCCGGCGGCCAACAACAACAATTGGCCATTGCCCGCGCCTTGGCCGCAGGCCCCAAATAGTTGATCATGGACGAACCCACCGAAGGCATTCAACCCAACATCATCAAAGACATTGGCAAAGTCATTCGCATGCTGGCCGACAGGGGCAACATGGGCATTGTGCTGGTGGAACAGTATTACGACTTCGCCGAAGAACTGGCCGACCGCTATGTGGTGATGGAACGCGGCGAAGTCATCGCCAGCGGCCCGGGCAGCGAAATGCAGGCCAAGGGTGTGCGGCAGTTGGTGGCGATTTGACGGGGGTTGCTGCTTGCCTGCACGATCAAGCAGCGCCCGACAGCTTGGATGGACGAATCAAGCTTTCAGCAGGAATCCCCAAAGTGCTGTGCAGTCGCCAGATCATGCTGAGCGTCAAAGGGCGCTTGCGGGCAAGTATTTCATAAACGCGGTTCAAGCGGCCAATGGCTGGCACCAGATCTTTGGGCGTGAGTCCAGCTTGCTCCATACGGAATTTGATGGCTTCAATCGGATCGGGCAGATCAATGGGAAAGTGTTTGGCTTCATAGGCCTCAACCAATGTCAGCAGCACTTCAAAGCGGTCTCCATCTGGCGTACCGGGTTCAGGTTCGTTGTCAAAGTAGGCCGATAGCTCGCGCAGAGCGGCTTTGTGGTCGGTATCGGTGTGAATCGGGCGAATGTCCATTTCAGCGCTCCATTTCAACGGTTTCTGCGTCAATCAAATCGTATTCGGCATGGGTGCCGATAAATTTCACGTAAACGGCTTGGTAACGGTAGGCCACCGAGGCCACCAAACGGAAATCATTGCCTTTGATATTGAAAACGACACGGCGATTCTTGAGAATGCTGGCGCTCCGGTACTGCGCCTTGATGTCTGCTGGTTGGGTCCAAGTGGCTTTTCTGACTTCATCGGCCCAGGATTTCAAATGCTGCTCCGCCGTCGCGTGAACTTCCCAAAACGAGCGCAAGTGGCTCACAGCAATGATTCGCATGCGGCCAGTATAGTCCCAAAACGGGACAAAAAACCAAGGGCAAAAAAAACCAAGGCTGAAACCCTGCCAGGCCAATCCACCGAACTTAAGTCTCAAACCCGCCAAATCCTAGGCGGTGTGTTGCTCAACACCCAAGCCGCAGGCCTAAGCTCCGCCCACACCTGTTGAAACAGCGCCATGAGCGGTTCTACCAGCGGGGCCACGGCGCGCAGCACCAGCATGTTTGCGTTGGGGCAGGTGGCACCGGCCTGTATGTTGGCGGGGGACTGGCCCAGCGCTCGGTCCAGTGCGCTGCGCACCACCTCCAGCAGGTGTTCGCGGCGTTCGCGGGGCAGGGCGGTGCCGCAGGCCAGCCACATCGTGCCCACGCAGCGCTGGCCGTCCAGGCCCAGGGGCGAGTTGAGCAGGCGGGTGTCTTGCGCGTCGATGTGGGCTTGTTCCAGCCACAGGCCCGGAATGCTCAGGCGCTGGCTGAAGCGGCCTTGCTCAAACGCTTGGCCCGCCGTGGGCAGGCCTAGGGCGGTCACGTCCCAGCCCAGCCATTCGGCGCCTTCGGCCAGCGTGGCTTGCACGCTGTTGTGGGCCAGGCAGCCGGGGTAGGCAATGGCTTCGAGTGGCAGCCATTCCAGGCGCGATCCTGCACCCAGTTCAATATTGACTTGCTGTGTGGCTGTGGCCTGGTCGCTGGCGTAAAACCGGGTGGCGCCGGGGGTGCTGACCAGCGCATGGGTGCCGGGGTCTAGGCGCAGCGCCACGTCCAGCACATCGCCGCCCACCAGCCCGCCGGGCGGGTGGATGATGATGTTGTGGCAAATGGCGTCGCCTTCGGGGTACAGACTTTTCAGGAT
>JAUXXN010000012.1 GCA_030684755.1 Hydrogenophaga sp. | reverse complement strand
CGCGGGCGGCAATGTCGCCCTTGGCGCCCTTGAGTTCCAGCCGCTGGAAGTAGGCCAGTGCTTCGCCCAGCGTGACGTGGCTGATTTTGTAGATGGGTTGCTTTTGCGCACCCTCGCCCACGAACACGTGGCGCGCTTCCTTGCGCAGGCGCGAACCGCCGCAGTCGGGGCAGGGCTGGGTGGCGCGGTAGCGCGACAGTTCTTCGCGCACGGCGGGGCTGTCGGTTTCGCGGTAGCGCCGCTCGAAGTTGCGGATGATGCCTTCGAACGGGTGCTTTTTGTTGATCTTCTTGCCCGCACGTTCGCCCGACTCGAGTGCGTAGCTGAACTTGATTTCTTCCGCGCCCGAACCGTACAGCAGCACCTGCTGCACCGCGTCAGACAGGTTTTCCCAGGCGGCTTCGGCGTCAAAGCCGTAGTGCGCCGCCAGGCTTTCGATCATGGCGAAGTAATAACCATTGCGCCGGTCCCAGCCCTTGATGGCGCCGCTGGCCAAGCTCAGCGTAGGAAAGGCGACCACGCGGGTCGGGTCAAACACCTCGGTGTGGCCCAGGCCGTCGCAGGTGGGGCAGGCGCCCATGGGCGAGTTGAAGGAAAACAGGCGCGGCTCCAGCTCGCCCACGGTGTAGCTGCATACCGGGCAGGCGAACCGGGCAGAAAAACCGTGCTCCGCGCCGCCGTCCATTTCCAGCGCAATGGCCTTGCCGTCGGCCAGGCGCAGCGCCGCTTCAAAGCTCTCGGCCAGGCGCTGGCGTTGTGGGTTGGCTCCTTCTTCTTCCACCGAACGCACCTTGATGCGGTCGATCACCACGTCGATGTTGTGCTTCTCGGTTTTTTTGAGCGCGGGCAGGGCTTCGGCCTCCACCACGGCGCCATTGAGGCGAAACCGCACATAACCCTGGGCCTGCATGGCTGCGAACAGATCGGCGAACTCGCCTTTTTTCTCGCGTGCCACCGGCGCCAGAATCATCAGGCGCGTGCCCTCCGGCAGGGCCAGCACCGTGTCCACCATCTGCGCCACGCTTTGCGAGGCCAGCGGCAGATCGTGTTCGGGGCAATGCGGCGTGCCGGCGCGGGCATACAGCAGACGCAGGTAGTCGTGAATCTCGGTCACCGTGCCCACGGTGGAGCGTGGGTTGTGGCTGGTGGCTTTTTGCTCAATGGCAATGGCTGGCGACAGGCCTTCGATCAGGTCCACGTCGGGCTTGTCCATGAGCTGCAAAAACTGCCGCGCGTAAGCGCTCAGGCTTTCCACGTAGCGGCGCTGGCCCTCGGCGTACAGCGTGTCAAACGCCAGACTGGACTTGCCCGAGCCCGACAAACCGGTGATGACCACCAGTGCGTGCTTGGGAATGTCGAGGTCGATGTTTTTCAGGTTGTGCGTGCGCGCACCGCGCACCGACAAAACAGGTGTGTTGGCGGGTCGGAAGGCGGGCAGGGCAGGAGACAGGGCATCAGATTTCACGGGGGCGGGCGGCTCGGGGCCGTCAAAAAGGCAACCTTTGATAATAAGCGGCCCACCGCCGGTTGGTGGTTGTGCCTTATTACAATGCCTTTCTTATGAGTATTCAAATGTCCTGGACCGAAGCGGTCATTCTTGGGCTCGTTCAGGGATTGACCGAGTTCCTGCCCGTCTCATCCAGCGCCCACCTTCGCATCATCGGCCCCATGTTGCCCTCGGGCGGCGACCCGGGCGCTGCGTTCACCGCCATCACCCAAATCGGCACCGAGGCGGCGGTATTGTTGTATTTCCGCAAAGACATTGCGCGCATCGCCATCGCCTGGTTGCAGTCGCTGCGCCAACCGTTTGGCGCGCAGACGCCCGACAGCCGCATGGGCTGGCTGATCATTTTGGGCACGCTGCCCATTGCCATCCTGGGTCTGTTGTTCAAAGACGCTATTGAAACCACGCTGCGCAACCTGTACATCACCGCCACGATGCTGATTGTGTTCGCTCTCATCCTCGCTTGGGCCGACCGCTATGGCCGCAAAGAGCGCGCGCTCAGCGAGCTGACTTGGACCCACGGGCTGATGTTCGGCTTTGCACAGGCCATGGCGCTCATTCCGGGCGTGTCGCGCTCGGGCGGCACCATCACCATGGGTTTGATGATGGGTTACACCCGCGAAGCCGCGGCGCGCTATTCGTTTTTGCTGGCCATTCCTGCGGTGCTGGCCTCGGGCCTGTACCAGCTCTACCGCAGCTGGGGCACCGGTGCGGCGCCACCGATGGCACAAACCGCGCTGGCCACCTTGGTGGCTTTTGTCGTGGGCTATGTGGTGATCATCTGGTTCTTGAAACTGGTGTCCACCAGGGGCTATATGCCGTTTGTGCTGTACCGAATTGCCTTGGGCGTTGGGGTGTTTGCCCTGCTGGGTGCCGGCGTGTTGTCGCCCACCTGATCGACCACACACCGGCCCGCCGTGACACCCACGCCCGCAGTCCCTTCCCCCGCATCCCCCGCCGTGGCCGATGACGCCGCCACCCGCATGACGGGCGCCGAGCGGCGCGCCAGCGCCTCGCTGGCCGCCATTTTTGCGCTGCGCATGCTGGGGCTGTTCCTGGTGCTGCCGGTATTTGCCTTAGAAGCTGCGCGCCTGCCCGGTGGCGACGACGCCGCCCGTGTCGGGCTGGCCATGGGCATGTACGGCCTCACGCAGGCGTTTTTGCAGATTCCGTTTGGCCTGGCGTCGGACCGTTTCGGGCGCAAACCCACCATCGTGGTCGGCCTGCTGCTGTTTGCCCTGGGCAGCGGCATT
>JAUXXN010000272.1 GCA_030684755.1 Hydrogenophaga sp. | reverse complement strand
CCGAAGATGGCAAGCATTTTTTGCTGCACTGCAACAAATTTAGAGGCAATTCCCCAACACCTACAGCCGGGGGGCAAAAGAAAGACGCTCAGGCCAAGGACGGTTCGCTTGGTGCCGGGAAGCCGTTGCGCCCCGGAAACTCGGGTGCCAGGGTGCGGGCGTTGGGCATCTTGAGCCAGAGGCGCAGCATTTTGCGGTGCCGTGCGGGGTCGGTGTCGTCCTGAAAGTCGTTGCGCGAGTGCAGCACGGCGTAGTTGTTGGCAAACTGCAGGTCGCCGGGCTCCAGCATCATGTCCAGGCGGATGCTGGGCTGGTGCATGACGGTATCGAACAGGTCCAGCGCCTCGATCTCCACCAGCGACAGCGGCTGCTGGCGTATCTCGTGGCCCAGCTCGATGTATTGGCGCAGGTAGCGGCAGCTGAGCTTGCCTTGGTGGTGGCTGAAGATGGGCGACAAGCTGGGCAGCGCCTCGCACAGGTGGGCGAAGTACAGGGGCCGGTAATACAGGCCCAGGTACTCGGGGTGCTTTTCCAGAATCTCGTTGTAAATGGCGGCCACGCTCACCAGGCTGCTCAGACCACCGGCTTTGGCCTTGCGCACGCACAGCAGGCCGACCACATCGGACGGATCGGAGTGGTAGGGCAAATACAGGTTGGTTTCGTAGACACGGGTGTTTTTGTTGTTGGCATCGCCCACGTTCATCACTGCGCCAATCAGTTCGCCGCGTGGGTTTTGGCACACCGGCTGGCCCAGGTACAGGCCCAGGCCGTAATAGACGGTGTTGATGTCTTCATCGCTGTAGCGTTCCACAGGCAGCCCACGCAACGCCAAGAAACCGCGACCGTTTTCCAGTTCGTCGGCCCAGCGCTTGAGTTCGGGCTCTAGGGTTTTCAACGGAAAGTCTTCTTTGCCAAAGCGGGGAAAGCTCAGGCCTTGGGCTTTGACGTGGGCGAGTGCAGCGTCGATCTCGGCAACCGATTCGCGGCTGAGTGGGTGCAGCCAAGAGCTGTCACCGACGAGTTCTGAGCCGCGCCAGGCAGCGGGGCCGGTGATGGGTTGTTTCAAGATCAGGCTCACAAACGGACTCCTTCAAATCGGGACGAACAAGAAACCGGTGCGCGGGCCGCAGGCGGCACCCCGTCAAAACCAGGTGGTCACCGCGTCCACCACTCGGTAAGTGTCGTCCACCACCGGCAGCCAGCGCCATTTGTCGAACGTGGTGCAGGGGTGCGAAATGCCGCTGGCCACGGTTTCGCCCAGGCGGGGCCATGCGGCCTCGGGCGCCGCCGGGTCAAAGCGCAGGTAAGCGTGCTGGTCGTTCAGGGCGTCTATGCGCCAATGGCTGGGCACGGCCTGGGGTGCACCGCCTTGGGCATCTGAGCGCCACACGGGCTGCGGCAAGTCCAGGTCGTAAGACACGTCGCGCTTGCCCATGCTCAGCAGCGCCAAGCCGGGCTCGGGCTGGCTCTGGACGCATGCCAGCACTTCCAGCGCGGGCTTGAGCGTTTCCCGCAGGCTCAGCCGTTCGCCCACGCAACACAGGTAGCGCGTGTAGCGCTGGTGGTCGTGCGTGAGGTAACAGCCCGAACGCAGCACACCGCGCACCGGGCGGCCCAGTTCGGGCGTGAGCCGTTCGGCCACCAGGTCAAAAATGGCCGATCCCCCGGCGCTGAGAATGATTTCCTCGTGCGCGAACCAGCCCTGCGCAACGGCCTCGCGCGCAGTGGCCTCCACACGGTCCATGAGCTGCTGCACGGTGGCGCGGTCTTGGG
>JAUXXN010000267.1 GCA_030684755.1 Hydrogenophaga sp. | reverse complement strand
TGCCAACTAACAAAACCGACCAACTCACCCCAGCCGGACGTTTAAATGAATCCAGGTTGAGTGGCTTGATTGGCTACCAAATCGCTCAGGCGGACATTACGGCACTTGGTGTCTTTGAGCGCGAAGTGGGAAAGCCCATGGGCTTGCGACCGGTGGAGTTCGCCATCTTGACCCTGGTGTGCGAAAACCCGGGCGTGACCAGCGTGCGGCTTGCCAATGCCCTGGCTCTTTCTGCGCCCAGCGTGACCGTATGGCTCGACAAACTCGAGGCGAGGACGCTCATCATTCGACGGTCCAGCGAATCCGACCGCCGTCGAACCCATCTCCACGCCACGCAGCAAGGAATGGAAGCGGCCAACCGGGCTATCGAGCGTGTGACCTTTGGCGAGCAGGAAACCTTCAAGGACTTGACCCCGGGGGAACGAATGTTGCTGGTGGAGTTGTTGCACAAGGTGGCGTCAAGGCGTGGAAGCTGAGCGGTGGACGCCCACCTGCACAAACAACCGGGACGGCAGCATGCACTTGTCTGCAGCCGGTGGCATGCTTTGAAATTCGGTACGTCCCCCGTGCGAGCTGCATGCGGCAACGAGCGCTTACGGGTCGTCTGCTGTGGTGACCACGCAGCGCTCCCGTGGTCCAGAGCGTTCGTCGGGGCTCGAATCGCGTCGATTGAGCAAGCGTGACCGGTCTGAAACTGCCACCCGACAAGACGGCCACCTGCACCCGTGCCCATTGCACCTGAATACCTCTATGGCACCGGCGCCGTGTTGTTGGCGCTGGGTGTAACCTACTGGCTGGTGGCCACCAAGGCCAGAACCTGAGGCCAAGGAAGGCCAAGCGCCCTGCCCACCAAGACGGCCTGAGCGGGTTTTGGCTGGGCTATTTCCAAGCGCGCAACGCGCGCAGCAGCGGCGTTTTTTTGGTTTGGTGCCCGGCCATGCGGCGCAAGATGTTGTCCAGCGTGCGAATGGTTTCGGCAATGTACGGACCTTTGTTGAGCATCACGCATTCGGCGCGTACGCCCATGCTGGCGTCAGAAATTTCAGCGCGCGAGGGCACGCCGGTCTTGGCTTGGCTCTCCAGCACCTGGGTGGCCCAAATAACCGGCATGTGCGCGGCTTCTGAGCACCACAGTATTTCTTCTTGCACCTCAGCCATGCGCTCAAAGCCGCATTCCACCGCCAGATCGCCCCGGGCAATCATCACCCCGGCGCTGGGTCCGGCCAGGGCGGCGAGCATCA
>JAUXXN010000243.1 GCA_030684755.1 Hydrogenophaga sp. | reverse complement strand
CATGGGTGCAGGGTCGGGTTGCGTGGGCGCAGAGCGCTGTTGGCGTGACAACCCAGCGCGGCATCGGAACGCTGGCGAATGGGCTGGGCTTTTCGTGCCGGGGCATGTCCCCAAGGCCCCTCAAGACCACAGCGTGGCTGGGGCGCGGTTTAATACATGCCCCTTATCCCTATTTATCGGATACCCATGCAAGCCACCTTCTCCCACACCAAACGCGCACTCTTGACCTGCGCCGTGCTCGCCGCAGGCACCGCCTTCACCGGCCTGGCCCAGGCGCAAAGCGTCTTCCGCGTCACCACCATTCCCGAAGAAGCGGCCACCGAGCAGGTGCGCAAGTTCACCCCGCTGGCCAACTACCTGGAAAAGGCGCTGGGCATGAAGGTCGAATTCACCCCGGTGAGCGACTACCCTGCCGCCGTGGAAACGCTGGTGAACAAAAAGGTGGACCTGGTGTGGTTTGGCGGCTTCACCTTTGTGCAGGCCAACCTGCGCTCGGGCGGCAAGATCGTGCCGCTGGCCCAACGCGAAGAAGACACCAGGTTCCAGTCGGTGTTCATCGCCAAGACGGACTCGGGCATCAAAACCCTGGCCGACATGAAAGGCAAGCAGATCAGCTTTGGCTCACAAAGCAGCACCTCAGGCCACCTCATGCCCCGCAGCTACCTGCTGGAAGCCAACATCAACCCCGAAAAAGACTTCCGCCGCATCGCCTACAGCGGCGCGCACGATGCCACCATTGCCTCGGTGGTGAGCGGCAAGGTGGACGCCGCCGCGCTGGACATCACGGTGTGGCGCAAGTTTGTGAACGAAAACAAGGTGGACACGAAAGCGGTGAACGTGTTTTTCACCACACCGGGTTACTTCAACTACAACTGGTCGGTGCACGCCGACATGCCCGCTGACATGCAGGCCAAGGTGAAAGCCGCCCTGCTGGCGCTGGACCCAGCCAACCCCGAGCACGCCGAAATTCTGCGGCTCAACCGCGCCACCCGCTACATCGCCACCCAGCCGTCGAACTACAAAGGTCTGGAAGCCGCTGCCCGCAGCGCCGGGCTGCTGTAAACGGTATCGGAGCCCGGTTTGAAGATTGAACTGCTGGGCGCCAGCGCGCGCCATCCCGCCGCGCGCCCGGGTGCTGCGCCTGCGCTGAAGGCCCTGAGCCTGCAATTCAGCGCTGGCGAACAGGTGGCCATCATTGGCCCGTCGGGCGCCGGCAAAACCACGCTGCTGCAGGTGCTGTCCTGTGCCATGCCGCCCACGGCGGGCACGCTGACGCTGGACGGCGTGAACCCCTGGCAACTGCCGCGCAGCGCTTTGCAGCGCCTGCGCGGCCAGCTGTTTCTGGCACCCCAGGTGCCGCCGCTGCCACCGCGCCAGCGCGTGGTCACGGCGGTGCTGGCCGGGCGCTTGCCGGCCATGGGCTTGCTGGCCAGCTTGCGCTCGCTGTTTTACCCGGCCGACATACCCGCCGCGTTTGACGCGCTGGACCGGTTTGACCTGGCCGACAAACTGTTTGAGCGGGTCGACCGCCTATCAGGCGGCGAACGCCAGCGCGTGGGCCTGGCGCGCGCACTGCTGGCACCGGCCCGGCTCTGGCTGATCGACGAGCCCTTGTCAGCCCTCGACCCCACCCGCTCGCGCCAAGCCATTGGCACCTTGCTGGCGGGCGCACGCGAACGCGGCACCACCCTGGTGGCCACTCTGCACCAGGTGGACGTGGCGCTGGCGCACTTCCCGCGCATCATTGGCCTGCGCGACGGCGCGCTGGCCTTTGACCTGCCCGCCGCCGAAGTGACCCGCGAACGGCTGGCCCAGCTGTACGACCAGTTTGAACACGAGCTGCGCGGCGAGGTGCCAGTGGCCGCGCCGGACACACCCGCCCCCGGCCCGCAGCCGGTGGTGATGCACTGCCGATGATGGAGCAAGCCCTGCGCCGCGCCCCCACCCGCGACCCCGCCTGGCTGGGCCGCGTGTTCTGGGCCAGCCTGTGCCTGGTGCTGTTGTGGCCGCTGGGTGTGGCCACCGAGTTCAAACCCTGGGTGCTGCTGGAGCCCGACAACCTTCGCATCAGCGGCCAGTTCATCGCCAGCTTCTGGCCCCTCGCCTACAGCGGCGAGTTTCTGGCCATGGTGGCCAAAGAAACCTGGC
>JAUXXN010000236.1 GCA_030684755.1 Hydrogenophaga sp. | reverse complement strand
GGCACTCTCGATAGGCGCGCATGTGTTGCTGTTTTCGCGCTTTGACGCGGCGGCTACCCTGGCCTGCATCCAGCACGAGCGGCCCACCCTTACGCTGCAAGTGCCCGCCACGCTGCAAGCGCTCACCAGCCACCCGCAATGGGTCGACACCGATATCGCCAGCCTGCGCACGGTGTGGGCAGGCTCCAGCCTGTTGCCACCCGAGCCGCTGCGGGCGTTCATGGCGCGCGGGGTGCCGGTGTGCAACGTGTACGGCAGCACCGAAACCGGGCCTTTTTCCATTGCCCTGCCGCCCACTCACGCCAGCAGCCATATGGGTTCGTGCGGCTGGCCGGCCCCTGGGGTTTGTGTGGAGCTGCGCGATGCACAGGGCCTGCAGGTGGCGCCCGGCGCCGTGGGCGAGCTGTGGGTGCGCGCGCCCAACGTGGTGCGCCACTACTGGCCCGACCGCCCCGCGCTGGACGACGCCGGTTTCTTCCACACCGGCGACCTGGCGCAACAAACCACGGACGGCAGCTATACCGTGGTGGGCCGGGCCAAAGACATGATCATTTCGGGCGGCGAAAACATTTACCCGGCCGAAATTGAAAACCTGCTGGCGCAATACCCGAGCGTGGCCGAATGCGCGGTGGTGGGCCAGGCAGACGCCCGCTGGGGCGAAACGGTGGTGGCCGTGGTGGTGCTGCGCGAAGGCTTGCCAGACGGCGCCGACTGGGCGCTGGCCCTGCAACAGTTTCTGGACGGGCGGCTGGCACGCTACAAATGGCCGCGCCGCTGGCTGCGCACCGACGCGCTGCCCAAGACCGCGCTGGGCAAGGTGCAAAAGGCGGCGCTCAAAGACTTGGTGGCCACGCCATCGCTGGCGGACTGAGGCAGCCCCACGCCAGAACACCGCGGAACCGGCTTTGCCGGGCCGCAGGTGTTGCCCCCTGAGGGGGTGACGCGCCGTCAGGCGCGGCGCGGGGGAGAGTCGATTCTGGTGGCCAGCCACACCAACACCAATACCGGCACACCCAGAAACGCGGTGGCGGTGAAGAAAGTGGCGTAATCGTATGCATCCACAAACGCACCCGAATAGCCCGCCAGCCACTTGGGCGCCAGCAACATCATGGAACTGAACAAAGCGTATTGCGTGGCCGAATAGGTCACGTTGGTCAGGCTCGACAGGTAAGCAATGAACGCCGCCGAAGCCACGCCCGCGCTGAGGTTGTCGGCCGAGATCACGGCAATCAGGGCTGTCACGTCGTGCCCGTGTCCGGCGAGCCAGGCAAACAGCAGGTTGCTAGCCGCCGACAACACGGCGCCCAGCATCAGCACCCGCATAACGCCAAATTTGAGCGACAGCGCACCGCCAATGAAAGCGCCCACCAGCGTCATGATGATGCCGTAGACCTTGGTCACCGCCGCTACTTCGTCTTTGGTGTAGCCCATGTCCACATAAAACGGGTTGGCCATGATGCCCATCACCACGTCGCTGATGCGGTAGACACCAATCAGCGCCAGGATCAGCAGCGCATGTTTGCCGTAGCGCTTCAAAAAGTCGGCAAACGGCTCCACCAGCGCGCTGCGCAACCACTCGGCGGCGTTTTTCGACGGCGCCAGCGCCACGCGCACCGGCTCGCGGGTGAACAGCACCGTGAGCACCCCCACCAGCATGCTCGCCGACATGACGAGGTAGGCCGTTGTCCAAGCCGCCTGCTGGTACAGCACACCCGGCCCGACAACCCCGGCGGTGGCCACAGCAGGCGCCACTTCGGCACGGGCCGCCAGCCACAACACACCGGCGCCGGCCCAGATCATGGCCAGGCGGTAACCGGTCTGGTAGGTGGCGGCCAGCGCGCCCTGGTGGCGCACGTCGGCCGACTCGATGCGAAAGGCGTCCAGCGCAATGTCTTGCGTGGCCGACGCAAAGGCCACAGCGAGCGCACACCACACCACCAGCGTGAGTTGGCTGCGCGGGTCGGCCAGCGCCATGCCCACCAGCGACGCCATGATGGCCAACTGCGACACCAGCAACCAACTGCGCCGCCGACCCATCAGGCGCGTGAGCAAGGGAATGGGCATGCGGTCCACCAGCGGTGCCCAGCACCATTTGAAGCCGTAGGCCAGTCCCACCCAGCTCAGATAGCCAATGGTGGTGCGGTCCAGCCCGGCTTCGCGCAACCGAAAGCTCAGCGTGCCCAGGACCAGCAGCAGCGGCAAGCCGGCCGAAAAACCCAGCGCAAACATGCGCAAGCTGGCAGGCTCCAAGTACACACGCAGGGTTTCACCCCAGGTGGGCTTGGGTTCGTCAAGCGGTAACGCAGGTGTGGTTGCTGCGAGCGTGGTAACAGACGTGGTAACAGGTGGGGTGATGGGTGGGGTGTTGGACATGGTGCTGGGCTTGAGCGCCGCAGGCGGGGCAGAGGGTGGAAGCAGCGGCATCGGGTGGATCAGATGGGCAGGTTGCGGGCGCACACGCGCCGCTTTGTCTATTATTGACCCATGTGCTTTATTTGCGACCTCCGAACGGCCTCGTCTGCCATCCCCTCCATCCCCGTGGCAACGCCCCGCGCGCAGCCGGTCTGGTCGGCCCGCCGCGCTTTTGTGCTGGCGGGTGCGGCAGCAGCCGTGGTGCCTGCCGCTGCGCAGGTGGACGTGGGCCAGTCGTCGGCGCTGCGCAAGCTGGTGCCCGCAGGCGAACTGGAAGCCGCAGCACAGCAGCAATACGCCCAAATGATGAGCGAGGCCCAGAGCCAGAAAGCCCTGCTGCCCGCCAACCACCCGCAGGTGCAACGCTTGCGCCGCATGGCGCAGCGCATCGTGCCCCACGCCCCGGCGTGGAACGCACGCGCCACCCAATGGAAGTGGGAAGTGAACCTGATCCAGAACCCGCAGGTGAACGCGTTTTGCATGCCCGGCGGCAAGATCGCGTTCTATACCGGCATTTTGGACAAGCTCAAACTCAGCGACGACGAAGCCGCCATGATCATGGGCCACGAAATGGCCCACGCCCTGCGCGAACACGCCCGCGAGCGCATGGCCAAAAGCGGTGCCACCAGCCTGGGCCTGCGTTTGGGTGCTCAGCTGCTCGGCCTGGGCGAGTTGGGCAACGTGGCCGCCGACTTGGGCACGCAGTTGCTGAGTCTGAAGTTCAGCCGATCAGACGAGTCCGAGGCCGACTTGGTGGGCCTGGAACTGGCGGCCCGCTCCGCCTACAAGCCGCAGGCCAGCGTCAGTCTGTGGGAAAAAATGAGCGCCGCATCGGGTGGTGCCGGTCTGAGCTTTTTGTCCACCCACCCCAGCGGACCCAACCGCATTCGGGAATTGCAAACCAATGTGCCCAAAGTGCAGGGTTTGTACGAGGCGGCACTGCGCAGCTGACAGACAGCGGCGCCTTGGCCCAGCGCCCGTGCTCAGTTGACCTCAGCCATCAGCCCGCGGGGGTGCACTGCGCTGTGCGCTGGCCAGGCGGCCGAGTTGCGTCTCCAGCAAACGGGCGAGCTTGTCTGACGCCGCTTGCACCGCTTGAGCCAGGGTGGGCGCCAACGCGCTTGCCGCGACTGGCTGGCGCCCTTCCAGGCGTGCCTCAACCATGCAGCGCTGGTCGTTCTGGCCGCTCTTGCCCGCGTTTTCGTCGCCCAGGTGCACCTCCACGCGGGTGATGTGGCCCTTGACATGCCGCAACGCGTTTTCGACGGTGGAGCTCACTTGCTCGGCAAGGGCTTCGTTGCCCTGGATGTTGGCGTCGGTGTTGATCTGAATTTTCATGGGAGTGTCGTGTTGTTCAGTTGAATGGGCGCAGCGGTGGCGCGTTCAGTGGCGAAAGGTCGCGGCCACACCGGTATTGGTGGGCATGCGCTGCGCGGCGAGCACGCGCACCTCGCCGCCCATTCGCTCCACCAGTTCGCCAATGTCGTCGAGCAGGTCGTCCACGGCGGGGTCTGACAGTTCGGCCAGGCTCACCCGGCCGGTGCTGGCGTCCAGCCGGCCAGCCACTTGGCGCTCGTCTTCAATCAGCAACGAAGCCACACGGCCTTCGGCGGCGGCTTGGGCCACCGCGTTCAGGTCGTCACTGCCCCGCCCGCTGGCGCGGGCGGCCTGAAAAGCATCACCCCAGGCCTGTTGGCGGGCTTGGTGCTGGGGTTGCACGACCGCCCAGGCGCGCTGGCTCAGGGTGGCCATGTCCAGCGCCTCGGGGTTGGTTTCCAGCCCCTCAGGCAGCAGCAGGCTGTTGTGGCTGACTTGGCGAAAACGGTGGTGGTGCTCGGGCAGTGCGGCCAGCATCAGCGGCAAACCGCTCGGTCGCGAATGGTGCTCAAGCAAAGCACGGTCCAGGGCGCGAAAGTAACGCTCGGCATCGAGGTCCACCTCGTCCTTCTTGCCGCCCGAGCTGTGCACCATGGGCGAGCTGCCCCGACCGATGCCGCCGTGCGACGAAACGGTTTGCTGCGGTTCGGTGAGCTCGTCGCCAAGCGCATCGACCGAGGTGCGCGGCACCGGTTCAGCCAGGTCGATCTCGACCAGGCCATCGCGGTTGCCCTCAAACAAACGGGCCTTGTCGCGGCTCAGACTGAGCACCTGGTAACGGTCCACCGACTGAAGGAAACGCCGCAGCGGCTTGGTGTGGAAACTGGCGGCAGCAAGCGCCAGCTCGGGCATGGCGCGGGGCAGCACAAACACGCGGAACACGTCGGCGCAGCCCAGCACGGCCAGGCCGTCGAGGGTGTGCTGCCAGAAGTTTTCATCGGCGGCGAGCGCATGAAACGGTGCCATCAGCGCCTGCACATCCGCTTGCGGATGGGTCTGCCGAAGGGAAACTTCCAGCGTTTCGATACCTTGCCGAAAACGGATCGGGTCTTGCCGGTTGTCGGGATGGCTTCGGTGGGTGGACTGGTACAGCGACAAGCAAGGCGGCTGGGCCTTTGCGGCCAGCGCTTTCAGGGAGTCGGAGGTCAGTGCGTGCATGGGTGGTTTCTCCTGGGGATGCGGCGGGCCGCGAGACCTGGCAGGTCGCGCAACCCAGCGGTGCCCCATGCTAGGGCCACCCCCCGCCGGGGTCGGTTCGCTGGCGCACCGACCGGGCTTCAGTCCGCAGCGGCTCAGGGCGCCCGAGCACCCGCGAGTTGGTGCGACAGGTCTGCCTGCAAGACCAGCGCATCGAACCAGGCGCGGTATCCCGCATCGCTGGGGTGCAGGCCATCGCTCGCGGTAAGCTCGGACTGCGAGACAAACGGATCGGCGTCGTACTCGTGGAACAGACCCACATAAACCAGACCGTGCTGCTCCGCAGCCTCCCGCACGATGTGGTGCATCTGGCGCGAGCGCCAGGTCATCCACCAGGAAAGCGGTGCGCGAAAAAACGGGGCATTGCCGATGTTCCCCGCCGGCATGATCACCACCTGGTCGGCCCGTTCTCGGGCCAGCAACCCGATTCGGTCCACGTCGCTGCGCAACGCGTCCAGCCCACGCAGGCGGATGACATCGTTGCCGCCCGCCTGCACCAACACCATGTCGAACTGGCCCGGCCACGCGAGCTGACGGGACACGTCGGCCAGGGTGGCGCCGTCGCTGGCCCGGTTTTCAATGTGCAGGCGCGGGAACTCGCGGGCCAGCAGGCCGGCCACGCTTCGCCGTGCATCGCTGGCCCCGGTGCCAACCCCGGTGCTGTCGCCCACGATGAGCAACCGCATGAGGGCCCCACGGGGCGAATGCTGCAGTGGCTCACTCAAACGGGCCAGCTCGACCGACTCACGCAAGTTTTCTACTGTCCGGGCCGCTGCCAAGACAGTGCCGACTGCGAGAACAAGCAGCACCAATTGGGGTAACCAGTGGCTCAGGGCGCGCGGGCTCGGTGCGTCCGTGGCGGGGGCCAACTGGACATCGGGTGGGCGCATGGGGCGGTTCGCCAGAGGGATTTTTGGGGTACATCGGAACATGCCCCGCATGGTTCCAGTGACCGCCCTTTTCGTCTGTTTGCCATCGCACACTGCTGTCAGCGTGTGGTCCCAGCGCGACAGCCAACAGACCGTTGATCCCCCTGGGCTTCGTCAAACGTTGCGCACGTACGGATTGAACCGCCGTTCTTCGCCAAACGTGCTCTCTGGACCGTGTCCGGGAATGAACACCGTGTCGTCACCCATGGGCCACAGGCGTTCGCGGATGCTGCTGAGCAACTGGGCGTGATTCCCCTGCGGAAAATCGGTACGGCCAATGCTGCCTGCAAACAGCACATCGCCCACGAACGCGCGCTGCGCCTGCGGGCTGTGAAACACCACGTGGCCGGGCGTGTGGCCGGGGCAATGGCGCACGTCGAGCGTGCAGCGCCCGATTTGCACCGTATCGCCGTCGGCCAGCCAGCGCGTGGGTGTGAAGTGTCCCGCCGGTGGAAAGCCAAACATCTGGCTTTGCTGCGGCAGACCGTCGATCCAAAACTGGTCGCCCGGGTGCGGGCCAATGATGGGCAGGTTCAGGCGTTTGGCCAGCTCGGCGGTGCCGCCCGCGTGGTCGATGTGTGCGTGGGTGAGCCAGATGGCTTTGAGCTGCACACCCAAGCGTTTCACCTCGGCCAGCAACCGATCCAGGTCGCCACCGGGGTCGATGATGGCGGCGTCTTGGGTCTCATCGCACCAAACGATGGAGCAGTTCTGCGCGAAGGCGGTCACGGGGACGGTGTGGTAGCGGAACATGGTGGGGCTCAGATAGAAAAGTCGTAGTCGATGCTGATGGGCGCGTGGTCCGAGAATTTCTCGGCTTTGTAAACGGCTTCGGTGCGAGCGTGGGCCGCCAGGGCGGGCGTGGCCAGGTGGTAATCCAGCCGCCAGCCCACATTGTTGGCGTAGGCTTGGCCCCGGTTGCTCCACCAGGTGTAGCAAGCGTCGGTGGTGTCGGGCTGCAGGCGGCGGTACACGTCCACCAGGCCGCCGTCGGTGAGCAGTTGCGTCATCCAGGCGCGCTCTTCGGGCAGGAAGCCGCTGTTTTTCTGGTTGCTGCGCCAGTTTTTCAGGTCGGCCTGCTGGTGGGCGATGTTGATGTCGCCGCACAGCACAAACTCGCGCTCGGCCTTGAGAGCCATCAGGTGCGGGTACATAAGGGCGAGAAAGCGGTATTTAGCCTCTTGTCGCTCGGGGCCCGACGAACCACTGGGAAAGTACGCGCTGATCAGCGAAAGCTTGCGCGCGGGCGTGTCGAACCGAAGCTCAATACAGCGGCCCTCGGCGTCGAATTCGCCACCGTCAAAACCCACCACCACGTCGCTCGGTTCGTGCCGGGTGTACACGCCCACGCCGGAATAGCCTTTTTTCTCGGCGCAATGAAAATGGCCCTGCAAACCCGCCATCGCCTCAAAGCGGCCGCTCAGGTCCGAGGGCTGTGCTTTGATTTCCTGCACGCAAATACAATCAGGTTGGTGCTTGGCGAGCCACGCCTCCAGCCCTTTGGTGCTGGCAGAGCGGATGCCGTTGAGGTTGAGGCTGGTCAGTTTGAACAAGGATTTCCCCATGGTGATGGATGCGGGCTCGGCGGCAGCCGGTGCTGAAGGTAGCGGCGGCGTGTTGGCACAAGACTTTGTGCAGTTCTGCGTGGACTCGGGCGTGTTGCGCTTTGGCGAGTTCAAGACGAAAGCCGGACGTTTGTCGCCGTATTTCTTCAATGCCGGTCTGTTCGACGACGGCGCCAAGCTGGGACGACTGGCGCAATTTTATGCAAAAGCCCTGATCGACAGCGGCATCGAGTTCGACATGATTTTTGGCCCCGCCTACAAGGGCATTCCGCTGGGCGCAGCGGTGGCCATTGAGCTGGCGCGGCTGGGGCGCAACGTGCCGTTTGCCTACAACCGCAAGGAAGCCAAAGACCACGGCGAAGGCGGCACGCTGGTGGGCGCACCGCTCAAGGGCCGGGTGCTGATTGTGGACGACGTGATGAGCGCGGGCACCGCCGCACGCGAGTCGATCGCTCTGATCAGGGCCGCTGGCGCTGTACCGCATGCGGTGGCGATTGCACTGGACCGCCAGGAAAAAGCCACCGAAACCGGCCCGGACGGCGTGGTGCGTGACGTGGACCACAGCGCTGTGCAATATGTGCAACACCAACTCGGGCTGCAGGTGTGCGCCATTGCGAGGCTGGCCGACTTGCTGCACTATCTGACAAACCATGCCGGTGGTGAGCTTGGCGCTCACTTTGAACGTGTGCTGACCTACCGCCAGCGCTACGGCGTGGCCTGAGGAAACCCTGTGCTCCGAATTCACCGGTCTTTGTCTCGCACCCTGCCGGGTGTTTTATGCACCGCCTTGGTGGCGCTGGGTTGCGCTTCGGGCGCAATTGCTCAGTCGAGCACACAAGGCATTTACACCTGTATCGACAGCAATGGTCGGCGCATCACCTCGGACCGTCCCATTCCCGAGTGCCTGGACCGCGAACAACGCCAGTTGAGCGGCTCTGGCCTGGTGCGCCGGGTGCTGCCCCCGAGCTACACCGCAGAAGAGCGTGCCCAACTGGATGCCCAGCGTCGGCGGGAAGAAGAGCAACGCGCACGGCTGGCTGAAGAAAAACGCCGCGACCGCGCGCTGATGATCCGCTACCCTACCCAAGCTTCGCACGACAAGGAGCGCACCGAGGCGCTGGACCAAATCGACGAAGTGGTGAACGCGGTCAACAAACGCGAGCGTGCGCTGGAGCAGCAGCGCAAAGAGATCGATACCGAGATGGAGTTTTACCAGCGGGACCCTGACCAAGCACCTTCTTGGCTGCGCCGAAAGCTGGAAGACAACCAGCAGCAGGTGCTGGTGCAGAAGCGTTTTCTGGAAGAACAAGCGCTGGAGAAAAAGCGCATCAACGCGCGCTTTGACGAAGAGTTGGTCAAGTTGCGTCAGCTTTGGGCCGGTGTCGCAGCGGGCAACACCAACCGCTGAGAACCTCGTTTATTGCAGTTTCTGGCGCAGCACGTCGTTCACCTGCTGCGGGTTGGCCTTGCCTTTGCTGGCCTTCATGACCAAGCCCACCAGCGCGTTGAACGACTTTTCTTTGCCCGCGCGGAACTGCTCGACCATGGGTGCGTTGGCGGTCATCACCTCTTCGATGATTTTTTCCAGCGCGCCGCTGTCGTTCATCTGCTTGAGGCCTTTGGCTTCAATGACAACATCCACATCGCTGGCCTCGCCGCTCCACAGCGCTTCAAACACCTGCTTGGCCGCGTTGTTGGACACCGTGCCATCGGCAATGCGTTTGAGCAAAGCAGCCAGCGTTTCGGCAGCCACCGGCACCTGCTCCATAGCTTTCTCTTCGTTGTTCAGACGGCGCGAAACTTCGCCCATGATCCAGTTGCTGGCCATCTTGGCCTGGCCGCTGGCCTTGGCAGCTGTTTCAAAATAAGCCGCCATGGCCGGGCTTTGGGTCAGCGTGGTGGCGTCGTATTCGGGCAGTCCGTAGGTCTGCACCAGGCGCTCGGCCATCTGGCGCGGCAGTTCGGGCATCTCGCCTTTCACGCGTTCCACCCAGTCGCGGCCAATCACCAGCGGCGGCAGGTCCGGGTCGGGGAAATAGCGGTAATCGGCCGCATCTTCTTTGGTGCGCATGGCGCGGGTTTCGCCCGTGTCGGGGTCGAACAGCACGGTGGCCTGCTGGATGGCGTGGCCGTCTTCGATCTGCTCGATCTGCCAACGGATCTCGTAGTCGATGGCCTGTTGCATGAACTTGAACGAGTTCAGGTTCTTGATTTCGCGGCGAGTGCCCAACGCAGCCCCGGGCTTGCGCACCGAGACGTTGGCATCGCAACGGAAGCTGCCTTCTTGCATGTTGCCGTCGCAAATGCCAATCCAAGTCACAATTTTGTGCAGCTCTTTGGCGTAGGCCACGGCCTCGGCGCTGCTGCGCATGTCGGGCTCGGTCACGATCTCCAGCAGCGGCGTACCGGCGCGGTTCAGGTCGATGCCGCTCATGCCGTGGAACGCTTCGTGCAGGCTCTTGCCCGCGTCTTCTTCCAGGTGCGCGCGCACCAAGCGCACGGTTTTCTTTTCATCGCCGAGGAAAAAGGACACCTCGCCGCCCTGCACCACCGGAATCTCGAACTGGCTGATCTGGTAGCCCTTGGGCAGGTCGGGGTAAAAGTAGTTCTTGCGCGCAAACACGCTTTGCTCGGCAATGTGCGAGCCCAGCGCCAGGCCGAGGCGAATGGCTTTTTCCACCGCGCCGCGGTTCATCACCGGCAGCGTGCCGGGAAGGGCCAGGTCCACCGCGCAGGCTTGCGTGTTGGGCTCGGCGCCAAAGGCTGTGGGCGCACGGCTGAAAATTTTGGACTGGGTGGAGAGCTGGGCGTGGGTTTCGAAGCCAATGACAACTTCGTAACCCTGCACCAGGAGGGATTTGCTGGAATTCATGGTCAGAAGCCTTGCGGTGCGCGGGTATGCCAGTCGGTGGCTTGCTGGAAGGCGTGCGCGGTGTGCAGCAGCTCGCCTTCCTTGAAATAGTTGCCCACCAGTTGCAGCCCCACCGGCATGTGGGCCGCGCCAAAACCGGCCGGCACGCTCATGCCGGGCAGGCCGGCGAGGCTGGTGGACAGGGTGTAAATGTCGGCCAGGTAGTTGGCCATGGGGTCGGCGCTTTTCTCGCCAATTTTCCACGCCACCGTGGGCGCGACTGGCCCGGCGATCACGTCGCACTGGGTGAAGGCCTGCTGGAAGTCTTGCGCAATGAGGCGGCGGATTTTTTGCGCCTGCAGGTAGTACGCGTCGTAATAACCGTGGCTCAGCACATAGGTGCCGATCATGATGCGGCGCTGCACTTCGGGGCCAAAGCCTTCGCTGCGCGATTTCTTGTACATGTCGATCAGGTCGTCGTACTGCGCGGCGCGGTGGCCGAACTTCACGCCGTCAAAACGGCTGAGGTTGCTCGACGCTTCAGCCGGCGCAATGACGTAGTAGACCGGAATCGACAGCTCGGTGCGGGGCAGCGAAATGTCCACCAGCGTGGCGCCGAGTTTTTCGCATTCGGCCAGCGCACTGCGCACGGTGGCCAGCACGTCTGGCGCACAACCGGCACCAAAAAACTCGGTGGGCAACCCCACGCGCAGCCCCTTGAGCGGCTGCGCGGCGGTGGCGCCGGCGCGGGACCGGGTGAGGGCGGCGGTGTAGTCTTCGGCCGGATGGTCCAGGCTGGTGGAATCGCGGTCAATGTCGGGGCCGACCATGGCGCTCAGCAGCACGGCGCAGTCGGCAGCGCTGCGGGCCATGGGGCCGGCCTGGTCGAGGCTGGAGGCAAACGCCACCATGCCGTAGCGCGAGCAGCCCCCGTAGGTGGGCTTGATGCCGGTGATGCCACAAAACGCGGCGGGCTGGCGGATGGAGCCACCGGTGTCGGTGCCGGTGGCAGCGGGCACCAGGCGCGCGGCCACCGCAGCGGCGGAACCACCCGACGAGCCGCCGGGCACGCGCGAGCTGTCCCAGGGGTTGTGCGCCGGGCCAAAAGCGGAGTTGTCGTTGCCCGAGCCCATGGCAAATTCGTCGCAATTGAGCTTGCCCAGCGTCACGGCGCCCGCGGCGGCCAGGTTGGCGACCACGGTGGCGTCGAACGGGCTTTGGTAGCCGGCCAGCATCTTCGAGCCGGCGGTGGTGGGAAAGCCTTGGGTGACGAAGATGTCTTTGTGCGCCAGCGGAACGCCCAGCAGCGGCGTGCGCTCGCCGGCGGCCAGGCGGGTATCAGCGGCCTTGGCCTGGGCCAGGGTGGCGTCGTCATTGAACGCGAGGTAGGCGCCCAAGCTGGCGTGCTGTCTGGCACGCGCCAACAGGTGCTGCGCGGCTTCCACAGCCGAAGTTTTCTTGTCTGCAATGGCTGCGACCAGTTCGGCCACGCCCAGTTCGTGGAGTGCTTTCATTCGATCACCTTGGGCACAAGAAACAGGCCGCGCTCGACCGCGGGTGCGCTTTTCTGGTTGGCTTCGCGGTTGTTGGGCTCGCTGGCCACGTCGGGGCGCAGGCGCAGACTCACATGGTCGATCACGGCCGTGGGGTGGGCCAGGGGTTCCACGCCGGTGGTGTCGACGGCGTTCATTTGCTCAACGGTCTCAAAAAAACCATTGAGCTGGGTCAGCATGCGTTCGCCCTGGGCGGTGGACAGCTCCAGCCGGGCAAGGTTGGCAATGCGCCCGATGTCGGACAGGGTCAGGGACATGACAGGACTCGGTTGCTTTGTCAGACAGAAGGTACCACCCGGGGCGTGAAAAAAACGCCCCTGCAACGGGTTGTAACGTGAGGAATTTGCACCGCAATGCGCGCAGTTATGCACATGGGATACGGTATTATCCAAGGTTTAGCGGCAATACCCGTCTTGCGGCGCTTTTTGCCCTTCAATCAAACGCGTAGCCCCACCTTCCGGCCGACCAGCCAACCCCACACCCGGCGATGAGCGCGCGAAGCCGTGCCCATGCCCCACAGGACTTTTGCACCATGTTTGAAGCGTTTCGTCGGCAGTTCTCAACCGACCTGGCCATTGACCTCGGCACCGCCAACACCCTGATCTACGTTCGCGGCAAGGGCATCGTGCTCGACGAACCTTCGGTGGTGTCGATCCGCCACGAAGGTGGCCCCCAGGGCAAAAAGACCATCCAGGCCGTGGGCAAGGAAGCCAAGGCCATGCTGGGCAAGGTGCCCGGCAACATCGAAGCCATCCGCCCCATGAAAGACGGCGTGATCGCCGACTTCACCGTCACCGAGCAGATGCTCAAGCAGTTCATCAAGATGGTGCACCCGCGCTCGATGTTCAGGCCGAGCCCGCGCATCATCATCTGCGTGCCCTGTGGTTCAACCCAGGTCGAGCGTCGCGCCATCCGTGAAAGCGCGCTGGGCGCCGGCGCTTCCGAGGTCTACCTGATCGAAGAACCCATGGCCGCGGCCATCGGTGCCGGCCTGCCGGTGTCCGACGCATCGGGCTCCATGGTG
>JAUXXN010000228.1 GCA_030684755.1 Hydrogenophaga sp. | reverse complement strand
GACCATTCGCGTTCGGTCGACCACAAATCCAAATCTACCGGCGTCACCGACTGAGAGTCTGAGGGTCTTCTGCTCATGCCCGCTCACCACCCCAAAACGCGCTCTTTCGGCGTTGCAAATGCACGCAATAGTCCGAGGTTTGGCTGTGTTTTTAGCATTGATCAGGCTAGTCTTGAGGCGTCGCGCGGACACGCACAAAAACGCTCAGCCCCTGAGGTTGGCCGCCTTCGGGTGGTCAGGCGCTTCAACGCGAGGCGTTCAGCATGTCCAGCGTGTGCCGGATCAGCGCCAGCGTGGTCTGCTGCGTGAGCGTGGCCGGTCGCTGTGAACTCGTGGCCAAGCACATGCGGGTGCGCAATGCGGGCTCGCAAACTGGGCGCGTCTGATAGGCCGAAGGCCGGATGGAGCTGGCCACTGCGTTGCGCGAAAGCAGGGCGGCGCCCGCGCCGTCGGTCACCAAGTCGAGAATGGCCGACACGCCGTCAATCTCAAGCGCCACGATGGGGCGGCAGCCGATGTTGGCCATTTCCGCCTCCACATGCATGCGCACGGCGTTGGGTCGGCTCGGTATCACCAGCGGCAGCGCGGCCACGTCGCGCAGCGCAATGGGGCCTGGCGGCGGGTCTTCGGGCAGGCCGGGCGGGCGCGGTTGCACCAGCAGCAGTTCTTCGTCCCGCAGCGGGGTGATGTCCAGTTCGGGCGAGGGCTGGGCGTTGTACAGCACGGCGATGTCCAGCCGCCCGGTGGTCAGCCATTCCTGCATGGTTACCGACAGGCCTTCGCTGATGGAAATGCTGGCCTCGGGCAACTGGGCGCGAAAAGCGCGCGTGAGCGGCACCGTGAGCACCCTTGCCAGACTGGGCGGCAACCCAATGGCCACGCGCCCGGCCAGCGCGCCGCGCACGCGGCCCAGCTCTTCGCGGGCCCGCTCCACCTGGTGCAAAATGCCGCGCCCGTGTTCCAGCAGCAGCTTGCCTGCCTCGGTGGGCGTGGCGCCCCGGCCGTTGCGCATCAGCAGGTTTTGCCGCAGCTCCACTTCCAGCAACCGTACCTGGCGCGACAGCGCGGGCTGCGCCACGTCCAGCGCCATGGCTGCGCGGGTGAAGCTGCCCAGTTCGGCCACACGCACAAAATATTCCAGTTGTTTCAGGTCCATGGCGGGGTTTGGGATATATCAAATTGGAATGGCTAATAGTAGGTTATTCCACTTGTGGTTTGGCTTTTGATGGGGACAATGGCATGCATGTCTACCCCCTCACACACCATTTGCGTCATTTCCTCCATGGCCACCCGCCAGGTGTTGGCCGAGTTGGTGTCTGCCTATGAGCACCGCAGCGGCGCATCGGTGGCGGTTGAGTCGGTCGGCGGGGTGGACGCGGCACAACGGGTGATGGCAGGCGAGATTTTCGATGTGGTGGTGCTCGCATCTGACGCGCTGCGCAAGCTGGTGGCGGAAGACAAGGTGTTGCCGGGCAGCGTGGTGGATCTGGTGCATTCGGGTGTGGCCGTGGCCGTCAAAAGCGGCGCTGCGCAGCCCGATATCGGATCGGAAGACGCTGTGCGCCAGGCCGTGCTGGCAGCGCGCACCATCAGCTATTCCACCGGCCCCAGTGGCGTGGCGCTGGCTGCGTTGTTCGAGCGCTGGGGCATGGCCGACACGCTGCGCGACCGCATTGTGCAGGCCCCACCCGGCGTGCCTGTGGGTGCGCTGGTGGCGCGCGGCGAAGTGGAGTTGGGTTTTCAGCAGCTCAGCGAATTGCTGCATGTGCAAGGCATTTCCTTGCTTGGCCCGCTGCCGCCAGAGATTCAGATCACCACCACGTTTTCAGCCGGCATTTGCACGGCCACTGCCCACCCCGAAGCGGCCCGCGCCTTGATCGAGTTCATGGCCTCCAGCGAAGCCGCTGATGCCAAGAGGCATCAAGGCATGGAGCCCGCCTGATTTTCTTGTTGACCCTTCAAAAGCAAAACCCATGAGCCAGCAAAAACCCCTCATCATCGACTGCCACGGCCACTACACCACCGCCCCCAAGGCGCTGGAGAACTGGCGCAACGCGCAGATCGCCTGCATCAAAGACCCCGCGTCCATGCCCAAAGTGAGCGATCTGAAGATCAGCGACGACGAGCTTCGCGAGTCCATCGAGACCAACCAGCTGCGCTTGATGAAAGAGCGTGGCTCCGACCTCACCATCTTCAGCCCGCGCGCCAGCTTCATGGCCCACCACATCGGAGACTTCAACATCTCGTCCACCTGGGCCGCGATCTGCAACGAGCTTTGCTATCGGGTTTCCCAGCTTTTCCCCGACCATTTCATCCCCGCCGCCATGCTGCCGCAGAGCCCGGGCGTGGACCCGGCCACCTGCATCCCCGAGCTGGAGCGCTGCGTCAAGGAATACGGCAATGTCGGTATCAACCTGAACCCCGACCCGTCGGGCGGCCACTGGACTTCGCCGCCGTTGAGTGACAAGTCCTGGTACCCCATCTATGAAAAGATGGTCGAGCACAACATCCCGGCCATGGTGCATGTGTCGACCAGCTGCAACGCCTGCTTCCACACCACCGGCGCCCACTACCTGAACGCCGACACCACTGCCTTCATGCAGTGCCTGACCAGCGACCTGTTCAAGGACTTCCCGACGCTGAAGTTCATCATCCCGCATGGCGGCGGCGCGGTGCCTTACCACTGGGGCCGCTTCCGAGGTCTGGCGCAGGAGCTGAAAAAACCGCTGCTCAAAGACCACCTGCTCAACAACATCTTTTTTGACACCTGCGTCTACCACCAGCCGGGTATCGACCTGCTGACCAAGGTCATCCCGGTCGACAACATCCTGTTCGCGTCTGAAATGATCGGCGCTGTGCGCGGGATCGACCCCGAGACCGGTTTTTACTTCGACGACACCAAGCGCTATATCGAAGCCAGCACCATCGTCGTGGGTGACGACCGCTACAAGATTTATGAAGGCAATGCGCGCCGCGTGTTCCCGCGTCTGGACGCCAGCTTGAGCGCACAAGGCAAATAGTTTTTAGACAGTCCACCAAGGCATGTGGTGGGTGTGCGTTTTGCGTAGGTCAAGGAGGAGCCCGCGAAGCGGGCGGGGGACACGAAGCAAAACGTGCGCGCACCACAGGCCGCTCATTCTCGGAGAAAACAACATGTACGAACTCGGCGTCGTTTACCGCAATATCACCCGTGCCGACCGCGCAGCAGCCGACGGCTTGGCCGCATTGGGCTCGGCCACCGTGCACGAAGCCATGGGCCGCGTCGGTCTTTTAAAGCCCTACATGCGCCCGATCCAAACCGGCGTGCAGGTGTCAGGCACGGCCATCACCGTGCTGCTGCAACCCGGTGACAACTGGATGATGCACGTGGCGGCGGAGCAGATTCAGCCCGGCGACATCGTGGTAGCCACCGTCACGGCCGATTGCACCGACGGTTATTTTGGCGACCTGCTGGCCACGTCTTTCCAAGCGCGCGGTGCGCGTGGGCTGATCATCGACGCGGGTGTGCGCGACGTGAAGACGCTCAAGGAAATGAACTTCCCGGTCTGGTCCAAGGCGATCAGCAGCAAGGGCACCATCAAGGCCACGCTGGGTTCGGTGAACATCGCAGTAGTGTGTGCCGGCATGCTGGTGACGCCGGGCGATGTGATCGTGGCCGACGACGACGGCGTGGTCTGCGTGCCCGCCGCGCGTGCGGTGGAAACGCTGGCGGCTGCGATCAAGCGCGAGAGCTTCGAGGGCGAGAAGCGCGACAAGCTGGCTTCGGGCGTGCTGGGGTTGGACATGTACAAGATGCGCGAGCCGCTGGCCGCAGCCGGTCTGAAATACATCGATTGAGGAAGTTCCCATGAGCAAACCCACTTCAGGTGACTTCACCAAAACCGCAGGCTGGATGGACTGGTACACCGGCCCGACCAAACCCACCTTCACACTGCCCGCAGGCGCGGTGGACGCCCACTGCCATGTGTTCGGCCCGGGGGCCGAGTTCCCCTACGCCCCCGAGCGCAAATACACGCCCTGTGACGCGAGCAAGCACGAGCTGTTCGCGCTGCGCGACCACCTGGGCTTCGCCCGCAACGTGGTCGTGCAAGCCACCTGCCACGGCGCCGACAACCGCGCCATGGTGGACGCCTGCCTGGCCAGTGGCGGCAAGGCACGCGGTGTGGCCACGGTCAAGCGCAACATCACCGACGAAGAACTGCAGCAGCTGCACGCCGCTGGTGTGCGTGGCGTGCGCTTCAACTTCGTCAAGCGCTTGGTGGACTTCACGCCCAAAGACGAGTTGATGGAAATCGCTGGCCGCATCAACCAGCTGGGCTGGCATGTGGTGATCTACTTTGAAGCGGTGGACCTGCCCGAGCTGTGGGACTTCTTCACCGCACTGCCCACCACGGTGGTGGTGGACCACATGGGCCGTCCCGATGTGTCGCTGCCGGTGGACGGCCCACAGTTCGCGCTGTTCGAGAAGTTCATGCGCGAACACCCCAACGTGTGGAGCAAGGTGAGCTGCCCCGAGCGCCTGTCGGTCTCCGGTCCCAAGGCGTTGAACGGTGAGCAACATGCGTACACCGACGTGATTCCGTTCGCCCGCCGCATCGTCGAGCAGTTTCCCGACCGCGTGCTCTGGGGCACCGACTGGCCGCACCCCAACCTGAAAGACCACATGCCCGACGACGGCCTGCTGGTCGATTTCATTCCGCACATCGCCCCTACCGCTGCGCTCCAGCATAAGCTGCTGGTGACGAACCCCATGAAACTCTATTGGCCTGAGGAGGTTTGAATATGTGCCCCCACACCCATCACTTCGTGTATTCGCTGCCCCCCAAGGGGCCGCAGATCGCCCTTGGGGCGGCCCAGCAGGAGATCTGATATGTCACTCGATAAACCCTACAAAGACGTGCCTGGCACGATCATTTTTGATGCCGAGCAAAGCCGAAAAGGCTACTGGCTTAACCAGTTTTGCATGTCGCTCATGAAGGCAGAAAACCGCGAGCGTTTCAAGGCCGACCAGCGCGCCTACCTCGACGAATGGCCGATGACGGAAGAGCAGAAGCAGGCTGTGCTGGCGCGCGACCTCAACTGGTGCATGCGCACCGGCGGCAACATTTA
>JAUXXN010000216.1 GCA_030684755.1 Hydrogenophaga sp. | reverse complement strand
GGTTGGCAACCGATCTTTCGACCAACATGATCTCCATCGCCCGCCAGAAGCTGGCTGCTCAGCCTGTGCCGCAATTGAGTTTCGAGGTGGCTGACGCAGACGCACCGGTTTTTGGATCGATCAGACGCCGTCGCTCTTGCTTCCTTCCCTTCACGAACAGTCCGTGCCATAGCCTGCCAAGCGGCGCACCGCTCAACTCATCTTCCCTTCTCTTCAAACCTAAGGAGATTCATAGTGTTCGAAATTTCTTGTCCACCCGTGTGTTGGAAACGCCTGGCCAGCATCTCGGTGCTGGCACTGACCCTGGCTGCACGGATACGGCTCGCTGCGGCGCCTGTGTCGGCGTCCGACACCGAAACCCGAATCACGCGCCTTGCCCATCGCATGCACTTGCATCCCCCAAGGCCCACTGGTCACTGCGACGAGCCATTTCTATGTCACGCGTGAATCGCAGCAACAGGGTGCTTGCGCCTTCACCTCTGAAACCAAATTTCGTCTAACCAATACTCAACATGAAGCGCTTCTATTTCACCCCGGTTTACCTTTTGATCACGCTGGCTCTGGCGGGCTGCGTCACGCCAGGCGGAGGACTCATTTCGCCCGGGAGCAGTTCGGCTGCCGCCAGCGGTGCCGCAGCAGGAGGCGACAGCTCAGGCGCCAACCCAAATTTGGAGCGGTGCTCTGCACCGCTGGGCACGCTGGCCGTGGACGACGGTCGCGGCAAAGAGTGGTACGCCAGCTTTGGCGCAGCCACCAAGGTCACAACAATAGAGCCGTTGCTGCGCTTGGCGGTACAGCAATCCAATTGCTTCGTGATCACCTCCATGGGAAGCAATCGGACCGAAAGCAAGATCTCGGCCATCACGGACAAGCAACGCAACTCGGGTGACTTCCGCGCAGGTTCGCGCCAGCAAAAGGGCCAGCGGGTGGCTGCGGACTACTTCATGGAACCCTCCATCATCATCGACAACGACTCCACCGGAAAGCTGGCAGGCGGGCTGGCGGGCCTGATCGGAGGCAACTTTGCTCGCATCGCTGGTTCAGTGGAGTCAAAGGTTTCAGTGGTCACCCTGTCCTTGTTCGATATTCGCTCGGGCGTGCAGATCGCCGCTGCCGAAGGCAACGCGACCGCCACCAACTTCGGCGCTGCGCTGGGCGCCTTTGGTGGCGGCGCTGCGGCTGGCCTCGGTGGCTTCTCGCGCACACCCGATGGCAAGGCCACGGTCGCAGCCTTCGTTGATGCCTATAACGGCATGGTGATTTCGCTTCGCGACTACAAGGCTCAGGAAGTCAAGGGAGGCTTGGGCAAGGGCGGCAGTTTGCGAATTGGCAACTGATGGCCTCGCCCCCGTCAAGGAGTTCTGGGCGTTGCGTTTTCGGGGATGGTCGTCGAGACCGGGCCTGGTGTGACCTGCTTCCAACGGGGTGATCGGGTCTTTGGAATGGACGGTTAGAACATGGGCGGCCACCCATATTCCAGCGTCGATGTCCTACGAGCAAGCGGCAGCTCGGCCCTTTGGCGGAACAACGGTTTTGCACTTTCTGCGCAAGGCTCAGCTTGTTCGCGGCGAGAGCGTCTTGGTCAACGGAGCCTCGGGCGTATGTGGGTAGTCATGATTGAGCGCCCTGGAGCAGCCAATGACCACGCTTGTCGGTGTCTTGCGCCAGGACGGGAAACAGTGGCCTACCTGCTTTTCGCAGATTGAACAAATGTGAGCGCATTCCCCTTGCCAGGCGAAGTCAGGAGGGGGTCTAGCGAACGGCGCGTTCGCGCGCCACTTGCTTCTTGCGGGCGTGCTCTTCAGTGCCCTGTTCGTTCACGTAGGAGTCGCGCGGCACGTCATACGGACCTTCGCTGTTGAGTGGCCGCTGCTGAAGATGCAGCTGTCGGCCGTCTAGCAGCGTGACGCATGGCAGGTTCTGGCAGCGGCTGTCATTGGGCTGCAAAACCTGACCGGCTGCAGTCAGCCTTTCGCCGACCTTGATCTTTTCGGAATGGATTCCGGCTTGGCTGAAGGCGTGAGTTCGATGTGACTCCGGGTAGGCGGATTCATACTTGGCTCCCCTTGAAGACCCCCGGTATCGGACCTGTTTTCACCACGAGAGGTGCCAAGATCGATCCGCATGTGCAACCTCTACGGCAACACCGACACGCATCACCAGCGAATCATCCTGTTTGCGAAGACGCTGCCCGATACAGACTGGGATTTGATGCTTCGCTGGACTTTGTTGCACAAAGGAGACTCCCCTTGTTGGTAGCCTCGCGGCATGACTGAACCCAAGAGCGCCAAGGCTGGCTACAAGACCACCCACTGGGCCACGTACAACGCAGCCCTCAAGGTCCGGGGGTCGTTGACGAATTGGCTGGACAAAGACATGCAGTGGTACGCCCCGGCCAGTGGCAAGCGAGGACGCCAGCGAATCTTCTCTGAGGCAGCCATCCAGTTCTGCCTGAGCATCAAGTTCCTGGGTGAATGCAAACGCAAGAAGTACGGGGCCGAGTACCGGCGGCATTGGCGCAAGGTGCACCTGGGCATTGACGCCCATACGCTGGAAATCCGGGCCATTGAGGTGACCGACAACAGTGTGGGTGACGCGCCGATGCTGCCCGAGTTGCTGGCTCAGATACCGCCCGACGAAGCTGTAGCGAGTGTCAGCGTAGACGGTGCCTAAGACACCCGGGCTTGCCATGCGGCGATTGCACACAGAGGCGCACAGGCGGTGATTCCTCCGCGCAAGAACGGCAAACCTTGGAAGGCGACCTTCATTGGAGGCGAGTGTGCGCAACGAGGCGCTCAAAGCCTGTGGACGGCTGGGGTGGGCCATCTGGAAGAAGTGGAGCGGCTAACACCGCAGAAGCCTGGTGCAAACCAAGATGCACTGCTTCAAGCGCCTGGGCGAGCGGGTCATGGCGCGCACGTTCGAGCGGCAGGTGGTGGAGTTGCATGTGCGGGTTGCGCTGATCAAACGCTTTACGCAACTCGGGCGCCCAACCACGGTGCCCGTGGCCACCATGGCATAGCTGCGTCTGGGGTTGGGGTCAGCTCGTTCCGTTTTCGAGTTGTGCAACAAAGCCACTTGATTGCGTGCTCAGCTGTGCTGTCTGCGGGCCAAAGCTCTTGAAAGCAATGGCATTCCGTGCGGCCCGATCAGTGCCGCTGTCGCGAAGACGCCGCCCATCAACGCGCCTTGGATGCCGGGCGTGCAAACGTCGGCACCCGTCAATAGCAGTCCGGGCACTGGCGTGAAGACACCAATCGGTTCCCGAATGCGCTGTGGCGTGGCTGCAAGGCCGTAAATGGCACCGTTGGGGTGGCCTGTCATGCTGGTCACGGTCAGTGGTGTGGAAAGCTCGCTGTGCGCCACGATGTGCTTCAGGCCGGGCAGCTGCTTGTCCACTTGGTCCAACAGTCCTGCCGCCATCTCGGCTTTCATCCACTCGTACTCGCTGCCACGGTCCATCCACTGCGTTCGTGACCATCTTTGCATGCCATCCGCTTGCATGGGCACCATGACCTGAGCTGTCGGCAGCCTTTGCCCTGCGTCATCGCTTTCGCCCGACGCAGTGGACACAAAGAGCAGCGGCGAGCGACCCTCCCTCACTTCGTCTACGGAGGCCCCCGCGTGTGCCAGTGCCGTTTCGCCAACGATCCAGTGGTTTTCGCCAGTGAGGCCGAGGGTGGATGGGTCGGCCGTCAGGCCGAGGTACAGCACCGCTGCCGAGCTGCGCGGCTCCAGTGCCTCGATGCGGTTGCGCCACGCGGCGGGCAGCGGCGCGTCTGCGAGTAGCCGGGTGCAGGTGGTGTGTGCGCCTGCGTCTGACACCACGCGGGGCGCGTGCAAGGTCTGTGCGTTGCCCTGCGCGTCGCGAACCTTAACGCCTGCGGCTTTGCCGTTTTCGATGACGATTCGTTCGACTTCTGCGTTGACGCGCACTTCGCCGCCCTGTGCGCGTACGATCCGGCCGACGTTTGTCGCAATGGCGGATGCACCACCTTCAGGGCGGCCAGCGCCTTCGGCGTAGCTGCTTAGCACCATGGCGTGTATGCCGAATGCGCTTTCTGCCGGTGGCGCCCCGTAATCGGCCCAGCGGCAGGCGATGGCAAGTTTCAACCCCGGATCCTTGAACCGCTGGTTCAGATAGTCCTGCGTGGTGAGGGTGGCCATGTGCCGTTCACGCATCGTCCAGAGGCGCATTGGTGCTGCGAGCCAGGCAGGGGCTGAAGCCGCAAACAGCGCCAGGCCGAAGCGCTTGCGCATGTTCGCCAAATCGTCGAAATAGCGGTAGATGGCCGAAGCCTCATGCGGGTAGCGGTCGATCAACGCGTGCGCCTGCTCGGTCTCACGCCAGTTCAAGGTCAGCTTGCCTTGCGGCAGGTGCAGGACTTCGAAGTGATCGGGCAGCATGCGCCAAGGCAGGTCACCGGTCACCCAGTCAAAGAAGCCGCGCGACGGGCTACCAGGGGCGAGCCCGCCTACGTAGTGCAGACCCACATCCCAATGCCATTGCTTGCGACTGAACGCATGCGTGAAACCACCCAAACGCCAGTGGCGTTCGAGGACCAGCACGCGCCAGCCGAGCAATTGAGCAGCGAGGCTGGCAACGGTCAGCCCTCCCATGCCGGAGCCGATGACGATGAGGTCGGCGTCGGGTTTCACCGGTTGGTTCTCGGGTAATTCAACAGACTCTGACCGCTGGCAGATGACCATGCGAGGCTGCGCTCTAATCCAAATCGCCAAGTCCATGTCAGTAGCACGATTTGAAGGGGGGCCCGGATCCAAAGGTAAACCAGCCCCCAAGCATGGCCCCCCATGGGTACCTGCTGCCAGGCAGCATAGACGTTTGCGGGAAAAAAGGCGACCAGCACCACGGCTGCCGACCAGGCCGCCAACCGCCTGGTGTATGGCACGAGGAGGCCGATGGCGATCGCGATTTCGAGAACCCCGGTCACCAGGACCAGAGGTACCCGGGCGGGCACCCACGGGGGCAGCATCAATGCCATGGTGTCTGTCATCAAAAAGTGTCCCGACCCAGCGAACAGGAACGCCAAGGCGAGTCCGAAGCGTCCCGCCGCTTCCAGGTTGATGGTGCGATGACTCACTTGCGAGTACAGAGCGGCGGCGCACCAAGGCAGGGTCAGCAGGGCAAGCATCAATAAAGGGGTGGTCATCTGGGGCTTTCGGTGTGGGTATCAGGTGTTAACTTTACGATGTAAAGATGTGTAGGTTATCCGTCTAACTTAACGATGTCAAGATATCATGGGGTTGTCATCTCGATTTCTTCAGCCACCCTGTATGCCTACCATTTCCAAGACCTCCGCCACCTTGCATGCGTCACGCCAGAGCTACCATCATGGTGACCTTCGGCAGACGTTGATTGACGCCACCGAGCTGTTGTTGGCCGAGCGAGGCCCTGAAGGCTTTTCTTTGCGCGAGGTAGCGCGCCGTTCCGGTGTGTCGGCAGCTGCGCCAACACACCACTTTGGTGGCAGCGAGGGGCTGCTCGCTGCCGTGGCGACAATGGCTTTTGAAGCCTTGTTGGTCGAAATGGAGGCGGGTCGCGAGCGTGGTGGCAGTGACCCCGTGGCACGGCTCCGTGAGCAGGGTGTGGGTTACGTGCGGTTTGCCTTGCGCTACCCAGGGCGTTTCAAGTTGATGTTTCGCAGCGGCCTTCGGCCGGATGTGGCGTTGTCACAGGCGGCACACAGCGCCTACGTGGCACTTGAGGACAGTGTGCGAGCGCTGCTTGGCAAGCCAGAGGGCGCTCCACTTGATCCAACTGAAAGACAGGCCTTCTGGGCCATCTGGTCTGTGGTTCACGGCTTCGCACATCTCGCGCTGGCAGGACAGTTCGATGCCCGTCACGGGGGTTACGGTGCCACACCTGTCGGAGCTGACCAACCTGATGCCTCGCTTCCCTGGGATCAGTCAATGCTGGTTGAAGTGCTGCCTGCCATGCTGGAGCAGCAACTTGCTGCGTGGGTGCAGCATGGAGGCAGTGAGCCGCTCACGAAGACAGCGCCATCGGGCGCGACCACGTCTGCAGGCGAACGCGTGGGTTGAGTGCAACAGCCTCCAAGTGTCCAGTTGTGCCTGGCGAATCTGGACCGGAGCGTGCCCGACTTCAGCACGGTGTGCCGGCGCCAGAAGATGCTGCTGGTGCAACTGCCCTATCGAGCCAGCACCACCGCGCTGGACTTGCAGGTGGACAGTACCGGGATCAAGTTCCTGGGCGAGGGTGAATGCAAACGCCAGAAGCATGGGGCCGAGTACCGGAGGCAGTGGCGCAAGGTGCATCTGGGCATTGACGCCCACACGCGCAAACCAAGATGCACTGCTTCAAGCGCCTGGGCGAGCGGGTCATGGCGCGCACGTTCGAGCGGCAGGTGGTGGAGTTGCATGTGCGGGTGGCGCTGTTCAACCGCTTTACGCAACTCGGGAGCCCAACAACGGTGCCCATGGACGCCATGCCATAGCTGCGTCTGGGGTTGGGGTCAGCTCGTTCCGTTTTCGAGTTGCCCAACAAAGCCCATGAGCGGTGGCAACGACGAAAACCGGTCATTGAGCACCGCTGGCTCCGGCGACGCGTTCGCGGCCTCGTCTATGAAGTAAGAATACAACTTCCAATTCTTACTTTTTGGAGTGCTGCACGTTGGTTACAGACAAAGGTCAAATCACGATCCCAAAAGATGTGCGCCTGGCGGCGGGTGTGGTGCCAGGCACCGAGGTGAGTGTTCGCTTTGAAGCGGGCAAGATCATTGTCGAAAAGCTGTCCAATGGCCGAAGCTCGGACCGTCGAGCGCAAATGCGCAAAGCCGCAGCCAAGGCACGCGATGGCATGAGCGCCGAGTACCAGGCACTGGGCGCAGACGGGATCATGGCCTTTTTGCGTGGTTGAGGCATGGCCAGCCTGGCCCATTACGACGGCAGCAGCGGCTTCATGGTGGACAGCAACATCTGGATTGACTGCATGGACGCCAGCAGCGCTTGGCACAACTGGGCCATTGACCAACTACAGCTGTGCAGCGAACGGGGTGTGCTGCACATCAACGCCCTGATTTACGCTGAGTTGCTGGTCCCTGGCACACCGCCTCCGTTGCTGGACGACATGCTGGCGGTGTACGAAACGCAGCGCAGTGCCCTGCCATGGTCAAGTGCAGCCTTGGCAGCACAGGCCTTTCGCCTCTATCGCCAGAGGGGCGGTGCCAAGACTGCGCCTTTGTCGGACTTCTTCATCGGCGCCCACGCGGCTGTAGCGAATTTGACCGTGTTGACGTGCGACCCGTCACCGTACCGCAGTTACTTTGTCCGTCTGAAGACGACGTGCCCATAGGCAGTACGTGGAAAATTTGGAGAACGTGAAGCCCTCTGAAGCCTTCGCTCACTTGGGACCGCTATAGCTGCTAGGCGAGATCTGGCTGGAACACTGTTGTTTTCAACCCCCTCTGGAAGCCGCATGAAACTTAAGGTCTTATTTACGACTTTAAGTGTCGAGAGCCATCCGATGGACGGTCTTAACTGGACCGTGCTTAACCCGAGCTGGAAGCTCAGGCTACGGCGCCGCGAAGCAGCGCTTCATTTCAGCGCTTTGAGCTTGCGGTAGAGCGAACGCTCGCTGATACCCAGAGCCGCCGCCAGCTCGGCACGGTTGCCGGTGTGCGCGGCTACCCGCTCGCGCAACGCCGCCAGCTCCAGTTCATGCAAGGATGCTGCTGCGCCACCAGGCGGGTCTTGGAGGGGCTGGGTGGCTACAGTTTGTGAAGCGTCTCCGAGCGCCTGGGCAGCAATCGTGGCGCCGGGTGCCTGCCAGGGTTTGCGCCGTCCTGAGTTCAGCGCCAGCGCCACGTGTTCGGCTTCGATGCGGTCGCCGTCGCACATCAGCGTGGTGCGCTCCAGCAGGTTGCGCAGTTCGCGCACATTGCCGGGAAACGGCTGCTCCGCCAGCAAGGCCAAGGCTTTGGGTGCCATGCTCAGTGCGCGCTTGGGCGCCACCCGGGCCAGCAACGCTTGGGTCAGCAGCGCGATGTCGTCGCGCCGCTCACGCAGCGGTGGCAGCGCAATGGGGAAGGTGCTCAGCCGGTGGTACAGGTCTTCGCGAAAGCGGCCCTCGGCCACCATGCGTTCCAAGTCGCGGTGGGTGGCCGACACCACGCGGATGTCGGCATGGCGCAGCTCGGTGCTGCCGACCCGGCGGTAGGTGCCCGACTCCAGCAAGCGCAGCAGCTTGACCTGCATGGGCAAAGGAATGTCGCCCACCTCGTCCAAAAACAAAGTGCCGCCGCTGGCGGCCTCCACCAGGCCGGCCTTGCTGGTGTTGGCACCGGTGAAAGCGCCGCGCTCGTGGCCGAACAGTTCGGACTCAAACAAGGTTTCCGGCAGGCTGGAGCAGTCCACCACCACCAGCGGCTTGGCCGCGCGCGGGCTGGCATCGTGCACCGCCTGTGCCACCAGCTCTTTGCCTGTGCCCGACTCGCCCAGCAGCAACACCGTGGCCATGGATGGGGCTACGCGGGCCACCAGCGCCAGCATGTGCTGAAACACCGCGCTGCGCCCAATCAGGCCGCGCACCACCGAACGGCCATGGGCCACCTTCAAGGAGGCCATTTTTTCAACAAAAAAGGCTTGTTCGCCGCTGGCATCGCGCAGCGGCGTGAGCTCGATGTCCACATATTCCTCGCCCTTGGGCGTGTGGTGCAGGTGCAGCACGCGCTCGCGCTGGCCCGAGGCCCGCGCCTGCGCCAGCGGGCACGACTCGCCCGCTTGGTCGCAAGGCACCTGAAAGCGATGCGACACCTCGTAGCAGGTGCGCCCGATCACGCTGCGCTCGGGGCTGAAGGCCCGGCGGTAGGCGGCGTTGGCGGCCAGGATGCGGTACTGCACATCAAACAAGATGTGCGGCTCGCTCAGGCCTTCGAGAAAGTCGGTCAGTTCGGGCAAGGGCTTCATGGAGACTCCTCTGGGCGTGGGCCGTCAGTGTAGGGCTGCACTGCCAGAAACTGCCATTTATGGCACAAATCGCCTGGTCTGGCAGGGGGCATGCAGGCGAATGCGGTGTGGGCGCGTTGATTTCAAACGTTTTTTTACGGCCTGGGGTGTGGCACGTTTCTTGGAGGGTTGAACACAGTGGGTTCACCAAGACCCACCCTGTTTTTAACTGGAGGTTTCCATGGCTCACCCGCTCACCGCACCCGCATTCCCCGCATTCTCTGCATTGAGCCCCGACGTGGGCACCCACGATGCCGAGCGCCGCCAATGGCTGCTGGCCACCACCGCCATGGGCTGCGCAGCCACCGCTGCGGTGGCGGTGCCGTTTGTGGCCAGCTTTGCACCCAGCGAACGCGCCAAGGCTCAGGGTGCCAGCGTGCAGATCGACATTTCTGACATCGGCCCCGGTGAGGTCAAGGTGGTTGAATGGCGCGGCCAGCCGGTATGGGTGATGCGCCGCACGCCCGAGATGCTGGCGCAACTGGACGGCATGACCGACCTGGCAGATCCCGATTCGCAGAAAAAGCAGCAACCCCCTTACGCCACCAACACGCACCGCTCCATCAAGCCCGAGGTGCTGGTGACCGTGGGTATTTGCACCCACCTGGGTTGCTCACCAGTGACACTGAACGAAGGCACCAACAACCCCAGCGTGCCCGCCGACTGGAAGGGCGGCTTCTTTTGCCCCTGCCACGGCTCCACCTTCGACTTTGCGGGCCGCGTGTTCAAGAACAAACCCGCACCCACCAACCTGTTGGTGCCGCCCCACAAATACCTGGCTGACACCACTTTGTTGATTGGCGAGGACGACAGCGCAGCGGGTTAGACACCACCCATGAAAGCCTTTCTGGGAGGGTGACGAAACCGTGACCCGTTTCAAGCACGAGCTGTTCTGTATCTCTTCTATATCTCGGTACCGGGCTGCGTCACTGCTGTGGTAGGCGGCGTGGTCACGGCTCGTGGCAGCGTGGTGGCGGTGCAAATGCCCGACAGCTTCGGTCAGGCTTGAAAACACGAACGGCGCCCCGCAGGGCGCCGTTGGCAGGTTCACACCCGGTCAGAAGGCCAGCGTGTTCACGCTGGGCTTGAGCAAATGCGCCGCCACATCGGCGGGCTTGGCGGGCGTCACGCCCTCAATCAAATCGGTGGGTTTGCGGCCGGTGTTGGGCAGGTACAGGGCGCACACCTCCACCTTGGCACCGGCCTTGATCACGCCTTGCAGCATCTGCTGCGTGGTCACATCGCGCGGCTTGAGTTTGGGCAAGTCCTGACCCACGACGGCGATGTCGCCCGCCTTGTCACACAACAACACACGCACGCTGGCCTTTTGCTCCAAAGCCTGACCGGCCAACACCAAGCCCGCGCCTTGCGCCATGGCGTTGCCACTGTGGATGTTGACGAACAACTCTTGGGACTGGGCTTGGGCCGCACCCGACAACAACAGGGCCGCAGCGCCCAGGGCAAACATCTTTTTCATACAAAAATTCCTTTAAATGGCGGGTGACCGCAAAGCGGGTTGCGCTGGCGTTTTCCAGCGCAGGCCTTATTCTTCACATACCCAGCCGGGTATCCATGAGAAAACGCAAACGGCTCAACTCCTTGGGGCTTTCTAGTCTTGCGAGGCCGTCGGTTCTGTCAGAGCGGTCACGGCCTGGTGGTGCGTGAGAAACACACGCCCTGTGAGGTGGCCCAGAAAATCGCTGCGCTCCAGCCGGTCCATCACAGGGCCTTTCACCTCGCTCAGGTGCAGTTGCACGCCCGCGTCTTTCAGGCGCTGCACGATGGTCTCCAAGCTCTCCAGCGCGCTGGCGTCAATGGCGTTGATGGCCGTGCACTGCAACACCACATGGACCACGGCGGGGTGCGCGGCCACCTCGGCGGCAACATGGTCTTCTAGGTAACGCGCGTTGGCGAAATACAGGCTTTCGTCCACCCGCAGGCTGAGCACGCGGGGCTGCGTTTGCACCGCGTGGCGCAGCACGTTGCGGTAATGCTCGGTGCCCGGTACCCGGCCCACAGTGGCAATGTGTGGGCGGCTTGTGCGCCACAGGTACAGCAGCAACGAGGCGCCCACACCGGCGGTTAATCCCGCCTCGACGCCCCACAGCAGCGTGAGCGAAAACGTCAACGCCAGGGCAGTGAAGTCGGCCCGGGCGTAGCGCCAGGTGCGCGCGAAGGGGCTGAAATCCACCAGCGTGAGCACGGCCACCACAATGGTGGCCGCCAGCGTGGCCTGCGGCAGGTAGTGCAGCGCGGGCGTGAGCAGCAGTGCCGCCAACAGCAGGGCGAATGCGGTGAACACACCGGCGGCGGGCGTGCGCGCACCGGCATCAAAATTGACCACCGAGCGCGAAAACCCCCCAGTGACCGGAAAGCCACCGGTGAGGCCTGCCGCGATGTTGCTGGCACCCAGTGCGCGCAACTCGGCATTGGGCTCAATGCGCTCGCGCCGCTTGGCGGCCAGCGACTGCCCGACCGACACCGATTCCACAAACCCCACCAAGCTGATGAGCAAAGCCGCCACGGCCAGTTGTTCTATCTGCGGCCAAAAGTTTGCGTCCAGCACCGGCCAAGTCAGTGGCGGAAGCCCGCCTGGCACAGCCCCCACCACCCGCAAGCCAGCCTCATCCAGGCGCAGTCCCCAAGCCAGCAGCGTGGTGACGGCCAGCGCCAGCACCGGCGCGGCCTTGGTCACCACATCAGCCGCCAGCGCGCCCAAGCCCCAAGCGCGCAACCGCGCTTTGAGCGAGCGACGAACCCAAACCAGAAAACCCAGCGCGCCCAGCCCGATGGTCAGCGTGGGCAGGTGTACCTGGGCCGCGTGTTGCCACAGACTGGGCAGCAGTTCGGGCAGGGTCTGCCCGCTCAACGGCACACCCAGCAGGTGCTTGAGCTGGGTGGCGGCAATCAGCAAACCCGAAGCCGACACAAAGCCCGAGATCACCGGGTGGCTCAAAAAGTTGGCCACAAACCCCAGCCGCAGCGCGCCCATGGCGAACAACATCACGCCGCTGAGCAGGGCCAACAAAGCCGCTGCGCTGGCATAACCCAAGCTGCCTGCTGCGGCCACCGTGCCCAGCGCGGCGGCGGTCATGAGCGAAGTCACCGCCGCAGGCCCCACCGCCAAGCTGCTGCTGGTTCCAAACACCGCGTACAGCAGCAACGGTGCCATGCTGGCGTACAGCCCAGCCTCGGGCGGTAAACCGGCGAGCAAGGCGTAGGCCAGACTCTGCGGAATCAGCATCAGCGTGACCACGGCAGCGGCCACGGCGTCGGCACCGAAATGGGCGGTGCTGTACTGGCGGCCCCATTGAAGAATGGGGAACCACTGGCTCAGCGCAATTTTCATGGGGGCAGCCGAAATTAAAAACGGGGCAGCGGGCTCGGGTGAGCCCGTTCAGACCGCGTTGATGGGTATTTTCAAATACGTCACGCCGTTGTCTTCGGCGGGCGGCATGCGCCCAGCGCGCATGTTCACCTGCACCGAGGGCAAGATCAACACCGGCATGGCCAGCGTGGCGTCGCGCTGCTGGCGCATCTGCACAAACGCCGCCTCGGTCACGCCTTGGTGCACATGCACATTGCTGGCTTTTTGCTCGGCCACGGTGGTCAGGCACTGGGGCTCGCGGCCCTCGGGCGGGTAGTCGTGGCACATATACAGCTCGGTGTCATCGGGCAAGCTCAACACCTTTTGGATCGACTGGTACAGCGTGCTGGCGCTGCCGCCCGGAAAGTCGCAGCGCGCGGTGCCGTAGTCGGGCATGAACAGCGTGTCACCCACAAAGGCCACGGTGCGGATGGGGTCCACGCTGTGGTCGCGCACCACATAGGTCATGCAGGCCGGTGTGTGTCCGGGTGTGTGCAGGGCGCGGGCCTGCAAGTGGCCGATGGAGAAGCTTTCGGCATCCACCAGCAGGCGGTCAAACTGGCTGCCGTCGCGGGCAAATTCGGTGCCGACGTTGAACAGTTTGCCAAAGACATGTTGCACGGTGGTGATGTGCGAACCAATGGCAATGAGACCACCCAGGCGCTGCTGCAAATAGGGCGCCGCCGACAGGTGGTCGGCGTGGACATGGGTTTCCAGCAGCCACTGCACGGTCAAGTCCAGTTTGCCCACCCGGTCGATCAGGCGGTCGGCGCTGGCGGTGTCGGTGCGGCCCGATTTGGGGTCGTAGTCCAGCACGCTGTCGATCAGGGCGCAATGTCCTGTGGACGTGTCCCACACGATGTGGCTGAAGGTGAAGGTGGCCGGGTCGAAATGCGACTCGATGTGCATGCGAGGGGTGTTCATGGTGTTCATGGGGCGGAGCGCTGGCCTTGTGGGCCAGACCCCGCCGCCGTTGCAGGTTGATGGGCTGTCGACAAACCTTGGGTGCGTGGCCTTGCGGCCACGCACGGGCATGTCAGAGCGACTTGGTCGAGTAATACCAATCCACCATCTTGTAGCCTTCGGCCATGCGCGCCTTGATCGCGTCGGGGCTCTTGGGCGGTGGCACGATCACGTCGCAACCGGGCGTCCAGCCTTCGGGTGTGGCAATTTTGTTGGCGTCGCTGGTCTGCATGGCTTGCAGCAGGCGCACAAACTCGTCAATGCTGCGGCCATTGCTCATCGGGTAATACACCATGGCGCGCAGGATGCCGTTGGGATCGATGAAGAAAGTGGCGCGCACGGCCTGCGTGTCGGCGGCACCGGGGTGCACCATGCCGTAGGCACGGGCCACGTCCATCTTGATGTCTTCGATGATCGGGAAGGTGATCTCGACACCAAACTTTTCCTGGATGTTCTGCGTCCAGGCCAGGTGCGAATACAGGCTGTCGATGGACAGGCCGAGCAGTTCGCAGTTCATGCCACGGAAGGTCTCAGCGTGTTTCTGAAAGCCAATGAACTCGGTGGTGCAGACGGGTGTGAAGTCGGCTGGGTGCGAGAACAAAATCAGCCACTTGCCTTTGTAGTCGGCGAGCGTGCGGTCACCGTGGGTGGTCTTGGCGTTGAAGGCCGGGGCGGCTTCGTTGAGTCGGGGGAAAGTGACGGTTTGTTCCATGATGAATTCCTTTTGGGCTGACTATCAAAAAAACCAATCAAGAGTTTTTCTCAATCGATGGGTGAAGTATGAATACCCTGGGGGGTTAAATGTTTGCGAAAAATCAACTGGACGGTTGGATTTGCTTATCGAGCTGATAGGCGCACGCCACACGCGCGTTGCTGCGGCTTGGCCCACTCGGCGTTCATGTTTTGAGCACCCAGCGCAGCACTATGGCCACCGCCGTCAGCGCGGCGATGCTGGCGAGCCAGATACCGGCCATCCACAGCAATCGGCTCCACAGCGGTGGCAACGGCTCGTCAGCGCTTGGGGTTGTGATGGTCGGCCAACGACAGCGAGGGGTTTTCATGCGTGGTACCCGTCTGAGCTGACCTTGCCGCGAAACACCCAGTACGACCAGGCGGTGTAGCCCAGGATCATGGGCAGCACGAAGGCCGTGCCCCAGAGCATGAAAACCTGGCCGCTGCGGTCGGTGGCG
>JAUXXN010000206.1 GCA_030684755.1 Hydrogenophaga sp. | reverse complement strand
TGGAAGCCAGGGACCGCTGCATCACCGAACTGCTGTACGGCTGCGGTCTGCGCATTGGCGAACTGGTGGGGCTGGACGTGGTGGCCGGCGCGCAGGCGCGCGGCTGGATCGACGCAGAAGCGGGCGAAGCCCACGTGCTGGGCAAAGGCGCCAAGCGCCGCAGCGTGCCGGTGGGCCGCGCTGCATTGGACGCTCTGGCCGAATGGGTGGCCGCCCGCAGCGCATGGCCACAAGACGATCCGGCACTGTTCATCAGCGCTCGCGGCCAGCGCCTCACGTCGCAGCACATCCGGGTGCGCCTCAAGCGCCGCTCGCTGCTCGCCGGGCTGGCCACGCCGGTGCACCCGCACATGCTGCGCCATTCGTACGCCAGCCATGTGTTGCAATCCAGCGGTGACTTGCGCGCTGTGCAAGAGCTCCTGGGTCACACCAGCATCAGCACCACGCAGGTGTACACCCGGCTGGACTTTCAGCACCTGGCACAGGTGTACGACGCGGCCCACCCGAGGGCGCAGGCGCGCGGCGGTTCGCCTGCTGAGCCCGCAACCGTCGCACCCGATGACGTGCCACCCTTCAGCCCGACCCCCCTGCGCCGCTGAGCAACCCCTTCGTTGGCCCGGGCGTGGCTTTGGGGTTGAAGCCGTCTCGGGTAATTCCTGTAGTATTTATAAGTGTATGTTTGACAATCCATCGATCCATAAGCAATGGCTGTCAGCTCTTTTCGTTTATTTCGGAGACTCTCTTATGTTCAAGATCCTCGCCACCCTCAAGGCCCTGTTGTTCGCCGCCGTCATGGCCACTTCGGTGCAGGCTCAGGCTGCTGAAGATGCCATCAAAACCGTTTACCACATGAGCGAAGGCATTCCCCAGGCTTCGCGCGGGCTCAACAACATCCGCAACCACCTGGCCGCCGACCCCAAGGCCAAGATCGTGGTCGTGACCCACGGCCTGGGTATCGATTTCTTGCTGCAAGGGGCCACCAACCAGATGGAGCAGCCGTTCGCCGGCGCTATTGCCGACTTGGCCAACAAAGGCGTTGAGTTCCGTGTCTGCAACAACACCTTGGTGTCGCGCAAGATCGACCCCAGCAAGGTGGCCATGGAAGCCTCGGTCGTTCCATCTGGTGTGGCCGAAGTGGCCAGATTGCAGGCCCGTGAGGGATTCGTTTACCTGCGCCCCTGAACCGAGGCGCGTTCAGAGCTCCCATCCAAGAGGCCGTGTCCACACCGGCCTTTTCTTTTTTGGGCATGGCGTGCAAGCCCGACAATAACGCCCATGAAAACCATACGACTCAAGCCCGGTAAAGACCGCTCTTTGCTGCGCCGCCACCCCTGGGTGTTTGACGGCGCCATCGCCAAAGGCGGGGCCGATGCGGGCGAAACCGTGCGCGTCGAAAGCCACGAGGGGCAGTTTTTGGCCTGGGGCGCGTTCTCGCCCGCCTCGCGCATCCGCGTGCGGGCCTGGAGCTTTGACGAAACCCAACGCATCGACGCCGCTTTTTTCCGCGCCCGGCTGGCCCGCGCCATCGCTTTGCGCACCCGCTTGGGCATTGACAGCGACGGCCTGCGGCTGGTGCACGGCGAGTCCGACGGCCTGCCTGGCCTGATCGTTGACCGTTACGGTGACACCCTGGTTGCCCAGTTCACAGCCTGTGGCATGGAACGCTGGAAGGCAGAACTCGCCGACGCACTGCTTGAACTCACCGGCTGCCCGCGCCTGTACGAGCGCTCCGACACCAGCTCACGCAAGCTGGAAGGCCTGCCAGATGCCACCGGCTGGCTGCGCGGCAGCGGCCCCACCGCGCTCACATTGCAAGAGCACGGCTGGAGCCTGGGGCTGGACATTGCCCACGGCCACAAAACCGGCTACTACCTGGACCAGCGCGACAGCCGCCACGTCTGTTATGAATACACGAAGCGCCTGGGTTTCGCCCAGGTGCTCAACTGCTTCAGCTACACCGGCGGCTTCACCGTGGCCGCACTGGCGGGCGGGGCAGGGCATGTCACCTCCATCGATTCTTCAGGCCCAGCGCTGGAGCAGGCTGCGGCGAACGTGGCACGCAATGGGTTTGACGCCGCTCGCACCACCTTCATGGACGCCGACGTCAACGCCTCGCTGCGTCAGTTCATCAGCGAGGGCCGCCAGTTTGATGCCATCGTGCTCGACCCGCCCAAGCTCGCCCCCACCGCCGCGCACGCTGAGCGCGCCGCCCGTGCCTACAAAGACATCAACCGCCTGGCGTTCAAGCTGCTCAACCCGGGCGGCGTGCTGTTCACGTTTTCCTGCTCGGGTGGAATTGGAGTGGAGCTGTTTCACAAAATCGTGGCCTCGGCTGGGCTGGATGCCGGTGTGGACGGAGCTATTCTTCAACGCCTGGGCGGCGCCAGCGACCATCCGATGACGGTGAATTTTCCTGAAGGCGAGTACCTCAAGGGCCTCGTTATCATGAAGAATAATGGTTTCGATTCATAACAGACAAACGGCGGGCTGGTCGAATACACTCCCCCGCTGTTGTCATCCCGTTACTTTGTCGTTCGAGCACCGATCACCATGTCATTGATTCCCGCCACCATTCTCACCGGCTTCCTGGGTTCGGGGAAAACCACGCTGCTCAAGCGCGTGCTCAGTGAGGCCCATGGTCAGAAAATCGCGGTCATTGAAAACGAGTTCGGTGAAGAAAACATCGACAACGAGATTTTGGTGGCCGACACCACCGAAAACATCATCCAGATGAGCAATGGCTGCATCTGCTGCACCATTCGCGACGACCTGCGCGCCACGTTGCAGGATCTGGCCGAGAAAAAGCGCAAAGGCGAACTCGATTTCGATCGCGTGGTGATTGAAACCACCGGCCTGGCCGACCCCGGCCCGGTGGCGCAGACCTTTTTCATGGACGACGAGGTGGCC
>JAUXXN010000187.1 GCA_030684755.1 Hydrogenophaga sp. | reverse complement strand
CGCCACCTGATTTCTGCCGCCATCGAGATGTACCCGCACATTCCGGTCTGCATGCACCAGGACCACGGCGCCGCGCCCGCCATCTGTGCGCGCTCCATCCAGTCGGGCTTCAGCTCAGTCATGATGGACGGCAGCCTGCTGGCCGACGGCAAGACACCCGCCAGCTACGAGTACAACGTGAGCGTGACGCGCCAAGTGGTGGACTTGGCCCACGCCTGCGGCGTGTCGGTCGAAGGCGAACTGGGCTGTCTGGGGTCGCTCGAAACCGGCAAGGCCGGTGAAGAAGACGGCCATGGCGCCGAGGGTGTTCTGGACCATTCTTCCCTGCTCACCGACCCCGATGAAGCTGCCGACTTCGTGACCAAAACCCAGGTGGACGCGCTGGCCATCGCCATCGGCACCAGCCATGGCGCCTACAAATTCAGCAGCAAGCCCAGCGGCAAGGTGCTGCGCATCGACCGCGTGAAAGAAATCCACCAGCGCATTCCCAATGTGCACTTGGTCATGCACGGCAGCTCCAGCGTGCCTGAAGACTGGCTGGCGATCATCAACCAGTACGGCGGCGACATGGGCCAGACCTACGGCGTGCCGGTGGAAGAGATTGTGGAAGGCATCAAAAACGGCGTGCGCAAAGTCAACATCGACACCGACCTGCGCATGGCCAGCACCGGTGCCATTCGCAAACACTTGGCCGAAGACCGCAAAAACTTCGATCCGCGCAAGTTCTACAAAGAAGCCACCAAGGCCATGCAAGCCATTTGCGCCGCGCGCTACGAAGCCTTCGGCGCCGCAGGCATGGCGAGCAAGATCACGCAGGTGTACAGCCTGGAGACCATGCAAAAGCGCTACGACAAAGGTGAGCTGGCCGCCCAAGTGGCGTGATCGGATCGAGAAAGCGACAAGCCCCTTGGCCACGGAGGGGCGTTACCCAAGCACACGCCGAAGATCCGGCTTCGCCGGTCCAAGGGCGTGGTCCCCCTGGGGGGAAGCCGCACAGCGGCGCAGGGGGAACCTTTATTTGCTACTGACGTATTCCGCCACCGCAGCCATTTCCAGCTCCGTCATCTTTTCCGCCACCACATGCATCACCACGTTGTCGTTGGTGCGGTCGCGTTTGTTGAACAGTTTCAACTGGGTGTGGACATAGCCCGAAAACTGCGTAGCCAAGCGCGGCAGGTTGGCTGCACCTTCAGCGTTCATACCGTGGCAGCTGACGCAAGAGGGCACGCCGCTGAACTTGTTGCCGTTGTGGTAAACGTAACGGCCCATGGCGGCCAACTGAGGGTCTTTGGCTTCCTCGCGGGGGAGGCTCATTTTTTCGTAGTATTTTCCCAGCGCCAGCATCTCGTCGGGCGTGAGCTTGGCCACCATTTCGTTCATGGCCGAGCTTTTGCGTCTGCCGCTCTTGTACGCATCCAGCTGTTTCGCCACGTATTCGGCGTTCTGACCGGCAAGGCGTGGAAAAGCCTCGCTGGTCGATTCACCTTGCGCACCGTGGCAAAGAAAACATGAGCCGCCCGCAATTCGTTTTGCGCGGGCTTCGTCCGCCTGTGCCCAGGCGCTTGAGCTGCCAAGCAGCACCGCAACGCTCAATGCACTGGTGAAAAATGGAATTTGAAGGGTTTTCATTGCATAACCTTTGACTGATATTTGAAGTCGAAAAAAGCGTCCCGGACAAGTACTGGGACGCTTTCAAAGTTCATCAAGCCAACGTATCTGCCCAGATATTGCGCGCCCAAGCGTGCGCATAACGGCCTTCCAGTTCGCTGGCGGCCGTTGATACGCCACCCGAACCCGGCACCGTCAACATGGTCTTCTTCTCGGCGTCGTAGCGGTGCACGCTGGCCACGTGAACCACATCCTCATCGGTCACGAAGCTGTAGCAGGTGTTGGCGTAGATCGGCAGGCTCGGTGGCTCTTTTCCAGCCAACAGCGAAACCACTGCCGCAGCGCAGGTTTTGCCGTGCTGGTTGGCCATGTGGCCCGACTTGGGCATGCCCGGTGCAATCTGGATGGAGTCACCCAGCACGTGGATGTTCTTGTGGGCTTTGGACTCAAACGTCAGGAAGTCCACCTCGCACCAGCGGGCGTTGGCGGTTGCCAGACCGGTTTTGACCGCAATATCGCCCGCGCGCATGTTGGGCACCACGTTGGCCACAGCCGCTTTGAAGTCGTCGTTGAACTCGAACTTCAAGGTGTTCGTTGCAGCGTCCACGTCCGTTACCCGGTGCTTGGGGCGGTAGTCGATCATGCCGTCGTAGTGCTCCTTCCAGGCCTTCATGAACAAGCCCTTCTTCGACTGGATGTCGTCGTTGGCGTCGAAAATCACAACCTTGCTCTTGGGCTTGGCCTTCTTGAAGTAGTTGGCCACCAGGCTGGCGCGTTCGTAGGGGCCGGGTGGGCAGCGGAAAGGCGCCAACGGGATGGAGATGGCATATACGCCACCATCAGGCATGGCTTCAAGCTGCTTGCGCAGCGCCACGGTTTGTGCTCCGGCTTTCCAAGCGTGCAGCACTTTGTCTTTGGCTCCAGCTTTGGCCATGCCGGGCAGGCTTTCCCACATAAAGTCGATGCCTGGCGACAGGATCAGGCGGTCATAGGGCAATTCGCCACCACTGGCCAGTTTGACCATGCGTTTTTCGGGGTCGATGCTGGCCACCATGTCGCGCACCACCTTCACGCCGTGGCGCTTGGTTAGGTTGTCGTAGGGTGTAGTGACCTCGGCGATGGTCTTGCTGCCCTGAATGACCAGATTGGAGATAGGGCAAGAGATGAAGGCCTCGTTGGGCTCGATCAGGGTGACATTGATGCCGTAGTCGGAAAACATGCGCACGTATTTGGCGGCGGTTGCTCCACCGTAGCCACCGCCCACCACCACCACTTGAGCGCTGCTGCCACCCATGCCAGCGCAACCGCCCAGCAAGCCCAGACCAGCGACGGCTGAGCCAGCGCCCAGCGTTTGTACAAATTGACGACGTTTCATGATGAGGTCTCCTTATTTCTTCTGGGCAGCAAAGTACGCAGCAATTTGGCCAAGCTGCTCATCGGAGTAGCCTTTGGAGAGCTGGTGCATGATGGTTGCAGGCTTGCGGCCAGACTTGTAATCGAGCATTTTCTGCAGCAATTCGTCTTTGTCCTTGCCGGCCAGCGACTCCATGCCCTGCTGAGCCCGGCCTTCAGTGCCGTGACAGTTGGCGCAAGCGGCTGCCCAGACACGCACTTGGTTGACCTGGGCTTGTGCCCCCACAGCAGCGAGGCTCAAGGCTCCCGCAGCCAGCCACTTGATCGATTTGACCATCGTCATCTCCAGAGGTTGGTTTGAATTGAATACCGTCTAAAACTGTAGCAGACCCCTGCAGCGGCCATAAGCATCAGTAATTCCGCATATTTAGATGTTTGATGCTAGCATCGCGCCCCCTGTGGTTCCAGCCGTGAAAACCCTAGCGAATTTTTTGAATTTTTAGGCGTTCAAGTCAGGGTTGGGTCAGCTTAAAAACCGTAAAAAATGAGACCAAGGCCCGCTCGGTTTCGGGCAGTTCGTGACCGCCGTTTGTCAGAATTTTGTGGGTATCCGGGTTTACACTAATCGTTATATCAGCATTCAATCATATAGTTTGTTTGATGAAAATCAAACCCGACCGGAGACGCACAGGTGGATGAACTGCACGAGGTTTTTGAGTCTGTAGCGCGTTATTTCAGCGTGTTGGGCGAACCCACGCGCCTGCGGATTCTGCATACCCTCTGCCAAGAAGAGCGTTGCGTGAACGACATCCTCAAGGCCACGGGTCTGGCGCAGGCCAATGCCTCGCGCCACCTGGGGTTGATGTACCAAGCCGGCATGTTGTCGCGCCGCCGCGAGGGCAATCAGATTTTCTACAAGGTCGCTGATCCGATGTACGTCGAGCTGTGCCGCTCGGTGTCGTCGCAGGTGGCTGGTCGCATTGAAAGTGCGGCCAGTGCCCGCGAGAGTTTTAACCATTTCGTCGATGACATGACACCCCGCCCAAGCCAGTCGGCGCGGGCCTCTCAAACAAAACCCCTCAAACAGAAGGAAAAAGCAAGTGTCTAAAGACCTGAGCGAAGTCATAGGGCGCATTCTCCCCGCGCCTGAGAATCACCTGAGTGCCGAAAAAATGGAAGAGGCTCGCAAGGCGCGCCGAAAATTCATGGGTACGGCACTGGCCATGGGCGCAGGTGTGGCCACCACGGCAACCGCCGCTACACGTGCTGTTGCTGCAGAGGGTGAGGACGTTATTCTGAAGTTGCCCGAGCACACCACCGGCCTGGGCTTGCCCGTGGCCATGGAGGGTTACGGCAAGCCCAGCAAGTGGGAAGCCAACCTGCAACGCCGCGAGAGCCCGGGCCTGACCCGCGTGTCGCAAGCTTCGGTCAGCTTCACGCCGCTGCAAGGGCTGTTCGGCATCATCACGCCCAGCGGCCTGCACTTTGAGCGCCACCACCAAGGCTGGTGGGACATCGATCCCTCCAAGCATCGCCTGATGATCAATGGTTTGGTGAAGCGCGAGCGCGTGTTCACCATGGACGACCTGATGCGTCTGCCCAGCGTGTCGCGCATCCACTTTATCGAGTGCGGTGCCAACTCGGCACCTGAGTGGGGCAATGTGGCGCTTCCGTCGGTGCAGTACACGCATGGCATGGTTAGCTGTTCGGAGTTCACTGGCGTGCTGCTGTCCACGTTGCTGGAAATGTGCGGTTACGACAAGAAGAACGGCAAATACGTGCTGGCCGAGGGCGCCGATGGTTCGTCCATGACCCGCACCATTGCCATCGACCAAGCCATGGACGACTGTCTGGTGGCCTGGGCCATGAACGGTGAGATGTTGCGCCCTGAAAACGGCTACCCGCTGCGTCTGGTGGTGCCGGGCGTGCAGGGCGTGAGCTGGGTCAAGTACCTGCGCCGCATTGAGGTGGGCGACATGAAGTACGCCACCAAAGACGAAGCGATCCATTACGTGGACCACATGCCCGATGGCACACACCGCCAATACACCGGCATCCAAGAGTGCAAGTCTGTCATCACCACCCCATCGGGCAGCCAGACGCTGTTGGACAAAGGTTTTTACAACATCACCGGTCTGGCCTGGTCGGGCCGTGGCGCCATCAAGCGCGTGGACGTGAGCGTGGACGGTGGGCGCAACTGGCGAACCGCCCGCATGGAAGGCCCGGTGCTGCCGAAAGCTTTGACTCGCTTCAACATCGACTGGGTGTGGGACGGCAAGCCTGCCATTCTGCAGAGCCGTGCCATCGACAGCACCGGTTATGTGCAGCCCAAGATCAACCAGCTGCGTGCCGCACGTGGCACAAGGTCTGTTTATCACCAAAACGCCATTCAGTCTTGGAAAGTGTCTGAGAACGGCGAAGTCTCTAACGTGCAGGTGTTCTGATGAAATCCCTATTCAAAATCTCCACCCCCGCAGCGGTCATCACCTTGGCGCTGGCCATGTTGGGCTCCAGCGCCGCCGTGGCACAGACGAAGCCCTGGCACAACATTGGCCGTGACGCCACACCCGCTGAGGTGAAAGCCTGGGACATTGATGTGCGCCCCGACTTCAAGGGTTTGCCTGCGGGTTCTGGCAGTGTGCCCAAAGGCGAGCAGGTGTGGGAGGCGCAATGTGCCTCTTGCCACGGCAGTTTTGGCGAGTCCAATGAGGTGTTCACCCCCATCGTGGGCGGCACCACCAAGGCTGACATTGAGCGGGGTCGCGTTAAGAACCTGGAAGAGGGCAGCAGCTTTCCCCAGAAAACCACACTCATGAAGGTGGCCACTCTGTCCACCGTGTGGGACTACATCAACCGAGCCATGCCCTGGAATGCGCCCAAGACGCTGACCACCGACGAGGTGTATGCCGTCACCGCCTACATCTTGAGCCTGGCCGAAATCGTGCCCGAAGACTTCACCCTGAGCGACAAAAACATCGCCGAAGTGCAAAAGCGCATGCCCAACCGCTATGGCATGGTGTTTTATGAGCCGCTGTGGAAAGTCAATGGCAAGGGCGATGTGAAGAACGTGGCTTGTATGAAAGATTGCCCTGTGGAAAGCGCCATCCGTTCGTCTTTGCCCGACTTTGCCCGCGACGCCCACGGAAACATTGCCGAGCAAAACCGCATCATCGGCCCTGTGCGTGGTGCTGACACCACCAAGCCCGCTCCCAAAGGGCCTGTTGGTTCGTCGGCATTGCCCGCTCCGGTTGTGGTGGCCGCTGCCAGTGCCAATGTGAACGACCCCAAAGCCTTGCTCAATGCCAACAGCTGTACCGCTTGCCACGGCATGAAGAGCAAGGTGGTTGGTCCTGGCTTCAATGAGATCGCAGCCAAAACCAAAGGCCGCGCCGATGCAGAGGCATATTTGATTGACAAAATCAAAAACGGAGGCTCAGGCGTGTACGGTGCTGTCCCGATGCCGGCTCAACCCCAGCTTAAAGATGCCGAAGCCAAGGCCATTGCGCAGTGGATCGCTGCAGGCGCGAAGTAATCCGGGGCCAAGCCCAGCAGATTCAGACGCCTTTATCTGCTGGTGCTTGAAAATATCAGCATTTACTCGTAAACCCCGACTCTCTTTAAACTCCGGAGCTTTTAAGCTATGAACATGACAATCAAACATCTGCTTCTCGCTGCTGCCACGGTGGTGGCTGCATCAGGCGCCCATGCCATGGATGCCGCGGCAGCCAAGGCGCTGGCATCCAAAAGCGCCTGCATGGCCTGCCATGCGGTGGATCGCAAGCTGGTTGGCCCGTCTTACAAAAACGTGGCGGCCAAGCACAAAGGCGAAGCCGATGCGCAGGCCAAAGTGGCGGCCCGCATCAAGTCGGGAGGCTCCGGCATGTACGGTCCCGTTCCAATGCCAGCACAGCCCAATCTGAAAGACGACGAGCTGAAATTGCTCGCCGCCTGGATTCTTGCCGGCGCCCCGGATAAGTAACTCTTTGACGTTTTCTCTTTTTATCAGGAGCTCAACATGAACAATTCACGCCGTGTCGCCCTCAAGACCACAGGGGCGTTTGCCACGCTGGTGTCGCTGGGCATCATCACCCAGAGCCAGGCTCAGGCCGCTGTGGACCAC
>JAUXXN010000185.1 GCA_030684755.1 Hydrogenophaga sp. | reverse complement strand
ACACCCCGTTGGCCTGGACCGACGTGCCGCCCCAAGGCAGCGCCACGGTGCAAGTGGCCTGGGCCGCACCGCAGCGCGGCCTGCACATGCTGCCCGCCTTGAAAGTGCAAACCCTGTTTCCGCTGGGTACCTTTCGGGTCTGGACCGTGTGGCGCCCCGCCGCGCAGGTGCTGGTGTACCCCATGCCCGAAGCGCACCCACCGGCTTTGCCTGCGGGCGAGGCTCAGCCAGGCAACGCGGGCAGCGCCAAGGCGCAAAGCACCGGAGAATTTGATGGCGTTCGCGCCTACCAACGGGGCGATCCACTCAAATCTGTGGTCTGGAAAAAAGCCGCCCAAGCCTTTGCCGCAGGCCGCAACGATCTGGTGAGCCGCGAAGCCCAGTCAAGCCAGCGCAAGCAACTGTGGCTCGACCACGCCCAATGCGGCCACAGCCATCTCGAAGCTCGCCTCTCGCGCCTGACAGCTTGGGTTCTCATGGCCGAGCGCCTGGGTCTGGACTACGGGCTGCGCCTGCCCGGACGCGAAATTGCGCCCGAGAACGGCCCCAACCACCAAGCGCGTTGCCTGGAGGCGCTGGCTTTATGTTGAAAAACGCTCGAATCCTTGCGGCCAGCTTGCCACGCGACACCCGCGACACGCTGTTTTTGCTCGCCGTCATCGCCTGGGTGGTGTTGCTCCAAGTGGCCCATATACCTTGGTGGTGCACGGCGCTCACCGTTGTTGTGCTGGCTGGGCGTACCGTGCTGGCGCTCAAGGGCAAGCCCTTGCCGGGCTGGGGCTGGCGGGTCGGCTTGCTGGCGCTCACCCTGGGTGCCACCTGGGCCACCCACCGCACCATTTTGGGGCAAGATGCGGGCGTGACGCTCATTGTGGTGCTTCTTGCGCTGAAAACCCTCGAACTGCGCGCCCGGCGCGACGCCTTCGTGGTGTTCTTTTTGGGCTTCTTCACCCTGCTGACGCACTTCTTTTATTCGCAGTCGCTGCTCACGGCAGCGGGCATTTTGATAGCACTGCTCGGGCTGCTCACCGCCTTGGTGAACGCACACATGCCCGTGGGACGGCCCCCGCTGGCGCAGGCCGCGCGCATCGCTGTCGGCATGGCTTTGATGGGTGCGCCCATCATGTTGGTGCTGTTCATGCTGTTTCCGCGCATGGCACCACTTTGGGGCATGCCCACCGACAGCATGGCCGGACGCAGCGGCCTGTCCGACCAAATGCGGGTGGGCCAAATCGCGTCTCTGGCGCTCGACGACAGCATCGCTCTGCGCGTGCGCTTCGAGGGCGAGCCCCCGCCCCAGCGCGACCTGTACTTTCGCGGCCCGGTGCTGACCGACTTTGACGGCGTGCAATGGCGCCCGCTGCGCTCGGGCTTTCCGGCCAACATGGAACTGCCCGCCAATCTACAGGTCAGCGGCGAACCGGTGCGCTATGAAGTCACCATGGAGCCGCACAAGCGGCCATGGCTGTTTGTGCTGGAAGCCGCCACCCAAGCGCCCGAACTGCCTGGCAACCAGGCCTTTATGACGCCCGAACTGCAATGGATCACCCGCCGCCCCATGAACGAACTGGTGCGCTACCGGGTCGAGAGCTACCTCACATTCCGGCATGGGCCGCTGACCACCACCATGGCGCTGCAAGACCAGGTTGAGTTGCCCGCCGGCTTCAACCCCCGCACCCTCATGTTGGCGCAGCAACTGCGCCGCGAGGTGGGCGCCGGACCCGCCTTCAGCGAAGCCCTGGTGAATGTCGTGCTGGAGCGCCTGCGCACCGGCGGCTACACCTACACCCTAGAGCCCGGCGTGTACGGCCAGCACACCGCCGACGAATTTTGGTTCGACCGGCGCGAAGGCTTCTGCGAACACATCGCCAGCAGCTTTGTCATTCTCATGCGCGCGTTGGACATTCCGGCGCGCGTCGTCACCGGCTACCAAGGCGGCGAACTCAACACGGTGGACGGTTTCTGGACCGTGCGCCAGCGCGACGCCCACGCCTGGGCCGAGGTGTGGTTGCAAGGCCAAGGCTGGGTGCGGGTAGACCCCACCTCAGCCGTGGCGCCCGGGCGCACAGGAACGCTGGAGCGCCTGCGCGCCCCTGAAGGCGCTTTTGCAGGCACCATCCGCACCCTCAATCCCAACCTCGCCGCACAGCTGCGGGCGGTATGGGACGCGGTGAACAACCGCTGGAACCAGTCGGTGCTGAACTACACCCAAGGCAAGCAGCTCAACCTGCTGAAAAACCTGGGCTTCAACAACCCAAGCTGGACCGATCTGGTCTATGTGCTGATTGCCGTGGTGGTGCTGGTGAGTCTGGCCGGTGCGGGTTGGACGCTCTGGGAACGCCAGCAGCACGACCCCTGGCAGCGCTTGCTGAAGCGCGCACGCCAGCGGCTGCACACATTGGGGCTGACCGACACCGAGCACCTGCCCCCACGCGCCTTGGCTCTTCGGGTAAGGGAACGCTTGGGCGACACCCCTTTCAGCCACAGCATGACGCAATGGCTGCTCAAACTGGAGCGGCAGCGCTACAGCCGTGAAAGCCCCGTTACGCTGGCGATTTTGCAGCGCGAATATCAACAACTTGCATGGCCCAAGGAGGATGTTTTGTGAATTTCAAGGGTCGTCAACTATTGCCCCTGTGCTCGGTCATGGTCAGCGCGGTGTTGGGCCTGAGCCTGACCGCTGCGGTCAGCGCCCAAACCAGCAGCCCGGCCAAAACCCGCCCAGCAGCTGCTACCGCCACAGCCAAACTGCCAGCTTTCACCTACGGCCAACACCCAGGCGCCATGGCCTTTGCCGACGACCTGGCCAGCCGCCGCAACCTCGACCCCGCCTGGGTGCGCCAGCAAGTGGCACAAGCCCAGCGCATCCCCACCGTGGCGCGGCTGATGGCACCAGCGCCCCGGGGCACACCGAAAAATTGGGCCGCTTACCGTGCCCGCTTCATTGAACCCGTGCGCCTACGCGCTGGCCAGCGTTTCTGGGAAGACAACCGCAGCGCCCTGGCCCGCGCAGAAACCGAATTCGGCGTACCGGCCAGCCTCATCGTGGGCGTGATCGGCGTAGAAACGCTCTACGGCCAGCACACCGGCAACTTCCGTGTCATCGACGCGCTCACCACGCTGGCTTTTGACTTCCCCGCCAGCCACCCGCGCGCTGCCGTGCGCACTGAGTTTTTCAAAAGCGAACTGGAACAGTACCTGAGTCTGACCCAGCGAACCGGCATGGACCCCCAAGCCCTGCGCGGCAGCTACGCCGGGGCCATGGGTTGGCCCCAGTTCATGCCCAGCAGCTGGGCGAAATACGCGATCGATTTCGACGGCGATGGCACTGTGGATCTGTTCAACAGCACCACCGACGTCATTGGCTCTGTGGCCAACTACTTCAAGGTATTTGGCTGGCAAACCGGCCAACCCACCCACTACCCCGTGACTTTTGATACGGGCAAGCTGGACAAAGACGCCCTGCTCGCTCCCGACATCCTGCCTACCTTCAGTGTGGCCAGCTTCACCGCCAAAGGCGCTGTGCTGGAAGGCGCCGCACTGCAACACACCGGCCAGCTGGCCTTGGTGGAACTGGAAAATGGCACCGCCCCACCCAGCTACGTGGCCGGTACCGAAAACTTCTACGTGGTCACGCGCTACAACTGGAGCAGCTACTACGCGCTGGCGGTGATTGAACTGGGCGAAGCGATACAGGCCCTGCTGGAGCCCCGCTGAGGCACGCCCGGCAGACACAGCGGGCTGCCCACGGCTCAATCCGGGTTTACAGGTTCAATCCGAATATCCACAGCCATGTGCTCATCACCGCCGCCCCGACGCAACCCTTTGATAGGTAAGCAGGCGGTGTAGTCGGTGGCGGCTGCAAGCCGGATGTGGCGTTCATCGCTGAGGCAACGGTGGGTCACGTCCAAGCTCACCCACTGGTTGGTGTGGAGGTTGTTGCACACGTCCACCCAGGCGTGGCTGGCCAAATCGGGCTCGCCTTTGGCGTAAAAGTAACCACTTACATAGCGCGCCGGTAAACCGATACTGCGGCACACCGCCACCATCACATGCGCCTGGTCTTGGCATACACCGAGCTCCCAGTCAAACGCTTCGAGCGCGGTGGTTTCCACGCCGGTGCTGCCTGCGCGGTACTGCACTTTGTCGGCCACGGCGCTGGCCAGGGCCAGCAGGTCGTCCACGGCGGGCTGTTCGCTACGCGCGCGCGCAGCCACCAAAGCAGGCACCGTTTGCAGCGCCCACATGGCCATGCGCGGGTGCGGCTCGGCCAACGGGGTGGAACGCAAGAAAAAAGCCGGGTGTAGCCGACCAGTATCGGCAAACTCAGCGGTGCCCAGGGTGGTGACCTGCCCCTTGGCCACCACGGTGATGTGCTGCAAAGCCTCTTCGGCACTCGCCACCAAGCTGAAGCTGTGAACCCGGTTGCCCTGTCCGTCAGGCTGGGCGTGCAAGATACCGGGGGTGCGAATATCCCATGACTCCACCGTTTGGCAAGGGCCACTGGCGGGCCACAGGTGCAAGGTTTGCACCGAGTAGAGCAGCGGCTGGCTGTAGGTGTAGCGGGTGGTGTGGTGGATGTGAAATTTCATGCTGGGTCGGGGCGTGGTCAGGCCAGCGCGCATTGTGCCCGCCCCGCATGGGCGACTCAGCTGTAGAGCCGCCCAATCGCTCAGTGCGTGGTGGGCACCAAGAAGTCTTGGCTGATGCGTCCGCCCAGTTCGTTCACCCGATCCAAGAACTGCGTCAGGAACGCGTGCAGGCCGGTGGACAAAATCTCGTCGATACGGGCGTATTGCAACTCAGCCTTGAGCTTGCCCGCGCGGCGAATGGTTTCGCTGTGCGGGTCCACCGCCACCATGCTGAGGTTGTTCACCACTTCGTTCATGCTGGCGGCCAGGCTGCGCGGCATGTCGGCGCGCAAAATCAGCAGCTCGGCCACCCGCTCGGGCGTGATCACGTCGCGGTACACCTTGCGGTAGACCTCAAAGCCGCTCACGCTGCGCAAAATGGCGCTCCAGTGGTAGAAGTCGTACTCTTGGTCCTGCTCGTTGGCGGCGCCAAAAAAGTCGCTCTGCACGGCGTGAAACTTCACATCCAACAAGCGCGCGGTGTTGTCCGAACGCTCCAGAAACGTGCCCATGCGGTAGAAATGGAAGGCCTCGTCTTGCAGCATGGTGCCAATGGCCACACCACGCGAGAGGTGCGAACGGTGCTTGACCCATTCAAAGAACGCCCCCGGGTCGCGCTCAAAATCTTTGGTCTTGAGGTAACCCGCCAACTTGAGCCAAGTGGCGTTTTGGGTTTCCCACAGCTCGGTGGTCAGCGCACCGCGCACGGCCCGGGCATTCTCACGCGCGGCCCGCAAACACGAGGCGATGCTCGAAGGGTTGCTTTCGTCGCGGACCATGAAGTCCATGACGTTGCGCGGCGTGATGTCTTTGCCGTACTTGGTGGTGTAAGACGGCATCAGCTCGCTGATGACCAGCAAACCTTCCCAGCCCACCTGCGCCACCGCAGCCGACTGCGGCAGCAGCGAGGTCTGGTAGTTGATGTCAAGGATGCGGGCGGTGTTTTCGGCGCGCTCGGTGTAGCGGGACATCCAGAACAAATGGTCGGCGGTGCGTGACAACATTTCAATAACTCCGGCTAACAGCGCCGCACAAGCAGCGCAAAAGGTGTTTCATTCCTGTGGCACCGGGGAACCGGCTTTGCCGGGCCTCTGGTGCCGACCCCTTGAGGGGGTGACGCGAAGCAGCGCGGGGGTGAATCCAGTCTTGCTGCGCGGGGGGATCAATCTTCCAGTACCCACGTGTCTTTGGTGCCGCCGCCTTGCGACGAGTTGACCACCAACGAGCCGTCTTTCAACGCTACACGGGTCAGTCCGCCGGGCACCATCTGCACCTGTTTGCCGCTGAGCACAAAGGGGCGCAGATCGATGTGGCGCGGTGCCACGCCGCTTTCTACATAGGTGGGGCAGGTGGACAGGCTCAGCGTGGGCTGGGCAATGTAGCCCTCGGGCTTGGCTTTGACCAGTGCGCGGAACTCTTCCACTTCCGCCTTGGTAGACGCTGGACCCACCAACATGCCGTAACCCCCCGCGCCGTGCACCTCTTTCACCACCAGCTCCTCCATGTGAGCCAGCATGTACTTCAGGTCTTCTGGGTTGCGCCCCATGAAGGTGGGTACGTTGTTCAAAATGGGTTTCTGGCCCAGGTAGAACTCGATCATCTTGGGCACGTAGGGGTAAATCGACTTGTCATCGGCCACACCCGTGCCTACTGCGTTGCAAATGGCCACGTTGCCGCTGCGGTACACCCCCAGCAAACCCGCACAACCCAGGGTGGAGGTGGGGCGGAACACCAGCGGGTCCAGAAAATCGTCGTCCACCCGGCGGTAGATCACGTCTACCCGCTTGGGGCCGCGCGTGGTGCGCATGTAGACGAAGTTGTCTTTCACAAACAGGTCTTGGCCTTCCACCAGCTCAATGCCCATTTGCTGCGCCAAGAAGGCGTGTTCAAAGTAAGCGCTGTTGTACATGCCGGGCGTGAGCACCACCACCGTGGGCTCGGCCGTGGTGGCGGGGCTGACGGCGCGCAGGGTTTCCAGCAACAGGTCGGGGTAATGGGCCACGGGCGCCACACGGTTTTGGCCGAACAGCTCGGGAAACAACCGCATCATCATCTTGCGGTCTTCCAGCATGTAGCTCACGCCGCTGGGCACGCGCAGGTTGTCTTCGAGCACGTAGTACTCGCCCTCACCGGCGGCGTTGGGGGCCCGCACAATGTCCACGCCGGCGATGTGCGAGTACACATTGCCAGGCACATCCACGCCCATCATTTCAGGACGGAACTGGGCGTTTTGGAAAATCTGGTCAGCAGGAACAATGCCAGCCTTGATGATTTCCTGGTCGTGGTAGACATCGTGAATAAAGCGGTTGAGCGCACCGACTCGCTGCACCAGGCCTTCTTCCATGCTGCTCCATTCCTTGGCCGGGATGATGCGGGGAATCAGGTCAAACGGAATCAGGCGCTCAGTGCCCGAGCCGTCCTCGTCTTTGGCACCATACACCGCGAAGGTGATACCAACACGCCGAAAGATCATTTCTGCTTCTTCACGGCGGGCGGCCATCACCTCTTCAGGCTGCTGGGCGAGCCAACGGGCGTATTGCTCGTAGTGGGAGCGGACCTCGCTGGGCGAGGCGTTCATTTCATCAAACATGGGTCGGCTCATGGGCGTTTTCTCTCCTGTTGACAGCATAGCAAGGACTGGGCCAGATGATGCCTTCGCAGGCTCAGGCCCGTGCAAAAGAATCGGCGGTGGGCTGGGGTAGGACAGCCTCAATTGTTCTCCAAATCGGTGAACGCGGGGGCCGGGTGGTGCCAATATCGCCGTTGCGCATTGCGCTGGCAGTGCACCGTGTCGGGCTCGGCGCTGCGCCAGGTGGCAGCGCCGCAGTCGGCAGAGGTGACCCAGCGCATTCCGCGCTGGCGGTAGCGTTCCAGCACGGCAGGCGCCGGGTGGTTGAAGCGGTTGCGGTAGCCCGACTGGACCAGCACCCAGCGCGGGCGCAGGGTGTTCAGCAGCAACGGGCTGGAAGAAGATCGGCTGCCGTGGTGTGGTGCAAGCATCACGGTGGCCCGCAAATCAGGTCGGTCCAGTGCCATGCGCACTTCCTGCCGGTCGGTGATGTCGCCGCCGAGCCAGGCGCTCTGCTCGCCCGCGGTCACGAGCAAGACGCACGACATGTCGTTGGTCGACAGGCGCCCTTTGCCGGTGTCATCAAAGTGGTGCGGGTGAGGATGCAGCACCTCAAAGTGCACACCATCCCACTCCCAGCGCTGGCCAGCCAGGCAGCGCCGCTCGGAGTCCAGGTCGTAGGAAGACAACCAGCGTGCTCGGGGATGGGCCGCCTGCACCGCATCTGCGCCGCCGGCATGGTCACCGTCAATATGGCTCACCACCACACCGTCCAGGCGCTCGCCCAATGCACGCAGCAGAGGCACCACGATGCGATCGCCGGCGTCGCTGTCAGGCGAATAGCGTGGGCCGGTGTCGTAGAGCAGGCTGTGGTTCGCGGTGCGAATCAGCACCGCACTGCCCTGTCCCACATCCACGGCCATCAGCTCGAATTCAGCCATCGGCGGTCGAGGCGGCGACCACAGCAGCACCGGCCACAGCAGCAGCAACCCGGCACTGCGCACGCTCCAGGGCAGGCGCAGCACCAGCAAGAGCCCACCGAAGACACCCGCGAGGGCGAGCAACAGCGGGACCGCCGGACGGTGCACCGCCGCCCAGGGCCACTGCGCCAGCCAGTCCAGCCACACAGACAACGCCCGCACCAACCCAGCTGCCGCGTCCCAAAAGGGTGCGAACACGGTCCCCAAAAGCACCAAGGGCATGACCAGCTGGGTCACCAAGGGAATAGCCACCAGATTGGCGGCCAGGCTGGCCACCGAAAACTGGCCAAACAGCAGCAGGCTGAGCGGCGCCAACGCCACGGTCACAACAGCCTGGGTACGCGCCATGTCCATGAACGAGAGCAACAGGCGGTGCAAACGGTTTCGCACCACCGACGGCACGGCGTCGTCGCTTTGCGTCGGCACACCCGGCAAGCGACGGCCCGACGCAAACAACACCCCCACCGCAAAAAAACTGAGCCAGAAACCCGGCTGCAGCCAAGCCATGGGATCGAGCAGCAACACCGCCCACATAGCGCAGCCCCAGACCAACGGCCACGGCCAGCGACGCGCGCCCAGGTGCAACGCCATCACCACGCCGAGCATGACGATCGCACGTTGAGCCGGCAGGCCCCAGCCCGAGAACAGCGCATAGCTCGCAGCCAGCAGCAACCCGCCCCAGGCGCTGGCCACGGGCGTGGGCACAGACAGCAGCAGCGCGGGCCACTGACGGCCCAGCCGAGGCCAGATACCCGCCACCAGCGCCATCGCCATCCAGGCGAAGAGCGTCACGTGAAGGCCGGAAATCACCATCAAATGAGCCACCCCGGTGGTGCGGAACAAAGCCCAATCTGCGCGATCGATCGCCGACTGATCGCCCACCAGCAAGGCGGCGAGCACGCCCGCAGCTCGCGGATCGTCCACACGGGCTTTGATAGCGTCGCGCACCTGCTGCCGCGCGGCCTGCACGGGGTAGCCGCTGGTGGCAGTGAGCATTTCAGGTGCCGGGTCGCGCGGACCATTGCGCACATAGCCGGTGGCACCGATGCGCCGGGTCCAGAGCCAGCGCTCCAGGTCAAAACCATGGGGGTTGGCGTTTCCATGCGGACTGCGCAGCCGCACCGTGAGGCGCCACAGTTCTCCGGTGCGTAGGCCTGGGCTGCCAGCCCCTCGCGCCCAGGTGCCAGCGTCCTCACCGCCGCCGTACCAGCCCAGTTGAAGCCGCTGTGGCACCTGCACCGGTTGCCCACCATGCCTAGCTGACGCCACAGCAAACACAAAGCGCTCGCCCTGCGCTTTCTGCTGCGGCAGCGAGGCAATGCGGCCGGTCACCTCGATGTCAATGCCCTGAAGATCGGGGGCCAGCGCCTGGCTGGCGAAATAGGCCGCACGCCAGCCACTGGAGCCAGCACCGGTGAGCACGCCTGCCAGCAGAAAAATACCGACCAGCAGCCTGGCCCAGAGGGCACCCGTCTGCACGGCGCCACGAGCACGCAGCAGCCCGCACACGCCAGCGCACACCAGCAGGCCGGCCAGGCCCAGCAGGGCCATGTAGCGGTTCGCGGGCCACAGCCACGGCTGTTGCAACTGCAGCGCCAGACCCATCACGGTCCCCAGCATCAGGGCCAGTCCGTGCCGACCCACGATCAAGGCTCAAATCCCCTGCGCCGTGCAAAACCGGAGCAATTGTCATCGCCGTTTGGCGCAAGACTTGCTAGCATGTCCGAGTGCCGCGTCGGCAACGCGCGTGCCAGTACATTCATTGTTTGTTCCCCTCCCTGTTGAAAGACACCAGCATGGCTATTCACGTTGCTCTAAGCCACATCACCCATTATCGGTACGACCGTTTGGTCAAACTCGGTCCGCAAGTGGTTCGCCTGCGCCCCGCCCCCCACAGCCGCACCAAAGTGCTGTCGTACTCCCAACGCATCGAACCCGCCGGCCACTTCATCAACTGGCAGCAAGACCCATTTGCAAACTACCAAGCCCGCTTGGTGTTCCCCGAGCCCACCACCGAATTCAAGGTCACCATCGACCTCGTGGTGGAAATGGCGGTGCACAACCCGTTCGACTTTTTCCTCGAACCCAAAGCCGAAAACTTTCCGTTCGGCTACGACGCTGCTCAACAACAAGAGTTGGCGCCGTATTTGGCTACAGCCTCGGTCACGCCTTTGCTGCAGGCCTACCTTGACAAGGTAGACCGCAGCGAACGCCGCACCATC
>JAUXXN010000179.1 GCA_030684755.1 Hydrogenophaga sp. | reverse complement strand
GGCCACGCCCGAGCCGTTGATGGTGCCCATGAGGCCCGACGAAATGACCGACACCTTGGCCGGACCACCGCGCGTGTGACCCACGGTGCCCATGGCGAAGTCGTTGAACAGGCGGATCATGCCTGCCTGCTCCAGAAACGCGCCAAACAAAATGAACAGAAAAATATAGGTGGACGATACATACGTGGGGGTGCCGTAGATGCCCTCAAGGCCCATGCCGAGCTGCCCCACGATCTGGTCGAACCCGTACCCCCGGTGGGCCAGGTTGCCCGGTAGGTGCTGGCCGAAGAGCGCGTAGCCCAAGAAAATCATGCAGATCAGCGGCAGGCCCCAGCCCATCACACGCCGCGCAGCTTCGAACACCAGCGCCACGGCAATCACACCGACTACCCAGTCTGCCGTGGTGAGTTCACCGGCTCGCACGGTCAGGTCCGACTCGAACACCCACTGATACAAGCCAGTGGCGAACCCGGTCACGCCCAGCACCCAGCCCAAGGCGCGCCAGCCCAGCGAGCGCCCACCCATGGGCGGGAAGAGGGCGAAGATCATCAGCAGCACAAAGCCCACGTGCAGTGCGCGGATCACTTGGCTGGAGAACGGGTGAAAAGCCGCCATCCAAATCTGGAAAGCCGAAAACGTGACGGCGACCCAGAAGATGGCGCCCGTGAGCGCGCTTCGGTGTTCGTCCGTGGCACTGTCTGTCGGGCTGTTCGGAGGGGTGTCTCTGTTGTTGTCGTTCATGGAAACCTCGAATTAAAGAAGGGGGAAGCGGTCCAGTTGTGGTCCGCTTCCCCGGGCTGAGGGGCAATCATCGCCCTGTCAGTAGATCAGCATCACTTGATCAAACCCACCTCTTTGTAATAACGCTCAGCGCCAGGATGCAGCGGCACGGGCATGCCCTTGATGGCGTTTTCGCGCTTGATGCTCTTGGCCGCGTTGTGCGCTGCGTACAAGGTATCGATGTTGTCGTACATCGCCTTGGCCATGCGGTAGGCCAAATCATCCGACACACCGCTGTGCGTGATCAGGAAGTTGGGAATGGCCGCAGTGGGCACGTCGGCGGTCTGGCCAGTGTAGGTGTTGGCCGGAATCACCGACACCTGGTAGGCCGCGTCGCCCACCTTGGCTACCACGTCAGCGGGCACCGGAATCACCACAATCTTCACAGCCGTGGCCAGATCGCGGATGGAAGCCACGCCCAGTCCGGCCGACTGCAGGGTCGCGTCCAGTTGGCGGTTCTTCATCAGTTCCACAGACTCACCGAACGGCAGGTATTCCACCTTGGCCATGTCGGCGTATGTCAGGCCAGCGGCTTTGAAAATGGCGCGTGCGTTCAGCTCGGTGCCCGAGCGGGCGGCACCCACCGAAATGCGTTTGCCTTTCAGGTCGGCCAGCGTCTTGATGCCCGAGTCGGCATTGGCCACGATCTGGATGTAGTTGTTGTAGGTGGCTGAGAGGCCACGCAGCTTGTCCAGCTTGTTGGGGAAGCCGGCCTCGGCGTCACCCTTCCAGGCATCGGAAGCGGAGTCGGCCAGAGACAGCGCCAGCTCACCACGGCCGGCTTGCAGCAGGTTCAGGTTTTCAGCCGAAGCCCGGGTCACTTGCGCGGTGGAGCGCACATTGGGAATGTCTTTGGCGAAGATCTGCGACAGCGCCACACCCATGGGGTAGTACACGCCGCTCTGACCGCCGGTGAGCACGTTGACGAACTGCTGTTGGGCAAGTGCTTGTCCTGAGGCGAGAGCCGCACAAGCGGACAGGACCAATGCACAGCGGCTCGCAAGGGATCGAAATTTCTTCATGATTGTCTCCAATGGTGTTTTTGAAACGCCCAACAACGCCGTGGGGCATCTTGGGCAGGGAAACAGTTAGCAAGTTGCTAGCCAGTCTTTGCTTTTTTGTAAGTCTTTGATTTTTATGATGATTAAACGTTTTTGAGTGCGGATATCCAGAATGCTGGCGGCAGCAATGGCGGTTTTCCGCACAGTCTGCTCAAAGGCGAAACCGGGTTGGATCAATGTGCAGGCGTCCGATCTTGTCGTACAGCGTTTTGCGTGGAACTTGCAAGCGCTCGGCAGACAGCGAAACGTTGCCCTCACATTCGATCAAGGCCTGGATCAGCAGGCGTTTTTCAAATGCGTCAATCTGCGTAACGAGAGAGTCGGGCTTTGCGGGGGCGGCCTGCGTTTGGTCGATAGCGGGCTCCAAACCCAGGCACATCCGGTCGGCGACATTGCGCAGCTCCCTCACGTTGCCATGCCATTCGTAAGCCATCCAGTGGCTCAGTGCCTCTTGCGTCAGTGTCGGTGGTGTGGTGTTGTACCGATCTGCAGACAGCTTCAAGCAGTGCGCCAGAAGCAAGGGTATGTCGTCGCGTCGCTCTCGAAGCGGCGGCAGCTCGATGGTGGCTACGTGCAGCCGGTAATACAGGTCGTGTCGAAATTGGCCTGAATCGGACAAGGCCTTGAGATCGGCCTTGGCGGCGGCAATGAAGCGGCAATCGATACGCACCGGATCGTTGCCGCCCAGCCGTTCAATTACGCGCTCTTGCAGCACGCGCAGCAGTTTCACTTGCTGGGACATCGGCAAGCTTTCGATTTCGTCCAGCAGCACCGTTCCGCCCCGTGCGTGTTCAAGCTTGCCGACGCGCTTGCGTGTCGCACCCGTGAAGGCCCCAGCCTCGTGGCCGAACATTTCGCTTTCAAAAATCGATTCGGGCAGCGCTCCACAGTTGATGGCGACAAAAGGGCCGGTGCGCCCAGAAGCGTCATGAATGGCCCGGGCCACCACCTCTTTGCCCGTGCCGGTCTCGCCTCGCAACAGGACATCGACCTGGGTCGGCGCCAAGGCCGCCACACGCCGACGCACTTCAACCATCGCCGGCGTCTGGCCAATGAGCCCTTGCCCTTGCTGTGCGGCCACAAGAGCCTGCAGACGCCGGTTTTCCAGCACCAGACCACGCTTTTCCAGCGCACGCCGGGTCACGTCTGCCAAGCGTTCGGACGAAAAAGGTTTCTCCAGGAAGTCGTAGGCACCCAGATGCATAGCTTCTACGGCCATCCGTATGTCGCCATGGCCGGTCATCAGAATCACCGGCAGTTCGCTGTCGCGCTCTCGCACCCGGCGCAACAAGGCGAAGCCATCATCGCCGGGCAGACGCACGTCGCTCAGGATCACCGCCGGACATTCGTTTGCGAACTGATTCAAAGCCGCTTCCACGCTGGTGGCCTGGCGGGTTTCAATGTTGGCCAGCCGAAGGGCCTGGGCGGCTCCGATCATGACGATGGGGTCGTCTTCAATCAGCAGAACATGCATCGGTGGGTTCCGTTTCGGGTTCAATCAAAAGGCGGCGGCTCGAAACGTCCGCTTGTGTTGTCTAGGTAGGCGCGGCGCATCGTCAAATCAAACTGCGCACCAGGCTCGGCATGGCTTGCGGTGATCTGGCCACCCATTTCGCGCACGATGGCTTGCGAAAGCGACAAGCCAAGACCGAGACCTTTTCCGCTGGGCTTGGTCGTGAAGAAGGGTTCGAACAAGTGAGCGCGAGCATCTTTGCTCAGACCTGGCCCATGGTCCCGAACGGAAAGCGTCACCGTGTCACCATGGTTGAGCACACGCAGCTCGATCAGCCGCTCAGCACCGGCTTCCATCACCTCCATGGCGTCCATGGCGTTGCGCAGCAGGTTGACCAGCACCTGCTCCAGGCGGATGCCGTCGCCCAAAATCGCCAGGTCGGTGTCCACTGTGCTGGTCTCGATCCGTGTTCGACTGGCATGGCGTATGGGCTCTATCAGCATCAGCGTGCTGGCAATAACTTGCTCCAGGGGAACGGGCTGCAGCCGGGCTGGCTCTTTGCGGGCGAAGGCCTTGAGCTCGCCGACGATGGTACCCATGCGGGTGCAAAGCCCTCCGATCAGCTGCAGATTGCTGCTGGCGCTGTCAGGGTCGTTGCGCTTGAGAAGTTCCGCCGCGTTATCTGCCAGCGTTTGCAGCGCCGCCAGCGGTTGTGAGAGCTCGTGGCTGATGCCTGCCGCCATTTGTCCCAGCAGCGCAAGCTTGCCGGTTTGCACCGCCACATCGTTGGCGGCAGTCAGTTCTGCAGTGCGCTCGGCGATGCGGCGCTCCAGCCCCTCAATGGCCTGAGCCCGCTCATGCGCCATGGCTCGCCGCTCCGACATGCGACGACGGTATTGCCATGCAAAGGCCACTGCCAGCAAGAC
>JAUXXN010000178.1 GCA_030684755.1 Hydrogenophaga sp. | reverse complement strand
TGCTGGTGTTCCACTGCTGCCTTGATAAAGGCGTTGAACAGCGGGTGACCGGCCCAGGGTGTGGACTTGAACTCGGGGTGGAACTGCACGCCGATGTACCAGGGGTGCACGCTTTGGGGCAATTCCACGATCTCGGTCAGTTGGTCGCGCTGGGTTTGCGCTGAGATCACCAAGCCGGCTTGGCGCAGTGGGTCGAGGTAGTTCACATTGGCCTCGAAGCGGTGGCGGTGGCGTTCGGTGACCGCAGCGCCGTAAATGCGGTGGGCCAGCGTGCCGGGCAACACGTCCGACGTCTGGGCGCCCAGGCGCATGGTGCCGCCCAGGTCGGAGCTGGCGCTGCGGGTCTGGATGCTGCCGTCGGCGTCTTTCCATTCGGTGATCAGCGCAATCACCGGGTGGGGCGTGGCGGGGTCGAACTCGGTGCTGTTGGCGCCTTCCAGGCCGGCCACATGGCGCGCGTATTCAATGGTGGCCACCTGCATGCCCAGGCAGATGCCGAGGTAGGGCACCTTGTGCTCGCGGGCAAAGCGGGCGGTGCTGATCTTGCCTTCCACGCCGCGCTGGCCGAAGCCGCCGGGCACCAGAATGGCGTCGTACTGGGCCAGTTGCGCCGAGGCATCGCCTTCGATGGTTTCGGAGTCGATGTGGTCGATTTGCACGCGCACATGGTTGTGCATGCCCGCGTGGCGCAGCGCCTCGTTCACCGACTTGTAGCTGTCTGACAAATCAACGTATTTACCGACCATGGCCACCGTGACCACGCCCTGCGGGTGCTCAGTTTCATAGACCAGATCGTCCCAGCGCTTGAGGCTGGTGGGTGGGGTGTTCAGACGCAGCTTGTCGCAGATCAGGCCGTCCAGGCCCTGCTCGTGCAGCATGCGTGGCACCTTGTAGATGGTGTCCACGTCCCACATCGAGATCACGCCCCATTCGGGCACGTTGGAGAACAGCGAGATTTTGGCGCGCTCTTCGTCGGGAATACGCCTGTCGGCGCGGCACAGCAACACATCGGCTTGAATACCGATTTCGCGCAGTTTTTGCGCGGTGTGCTGGGTGGGCTTGGTTTTCAGTTCGCCTGCGGCCGCAATCCAAGGCACGTAGGTCAGGTGCACAAAGGCGGTGTTGTTGGGGCCGAGCTTCAGGCTCATCTGGCGCACGGCTTCTAAAAACGGCAGGGACTCGATGTCGCCCACGGTGCCGCCCACTTCAACAATGGCCACATCGACCGCATCGGCGGTGCCAATACCCGCACCGCGTTTGATGAATTCTTGGATTTCGTTGGTGACGTGCGGAATGACCTGCACCGTCTTGCCCAGGTAGTCGCCCCGACGCTCTTTCTCCAGTACCGACTGGTAGATTTTGCCGGTGGTGAAGTTGTTGGTTTTTTTCATGCGCGTTTCGATGAAACGCTCATAGTGGCCCAGGTCCAGATCGGTTTCGGCGCCGTCGTCGGTGACGAACACCTCGCCGTGCTGGAACGGCGACATGGTGCCCGGGTCCACGTTGATGTACGGGTCGAGCTTGATCAGGGTGACTTTGAGGCTGCGCGATTCAAGAATCGCTGCCAAGGATGCAGACGCGATGCCCTTGCCTAGGGAGGACACCACACCGCCGGTGACGAACACAAATTTGGTCATGTCTCGGGCGAGCCGTTAGCTCGCAGGAGGTGGAAACGGCGATTATAAATGCCCCCTCATTTGTGACGGGCTCCGCAGGCCCCGGTGCTTGAAGCCGTCTGGGCCAAGCTGCTACATTGCGCGCATGACCGACCTTGCTGGAAAACACATCGTTTTGGGCCTCTCTGGGGGCATCGCCTGTTACAAAGCCGCCGAACTGTGCCGTGCGCTGATCAAGCAGGGCGCCACCGTGCAGGTGGTGATGACCGAGGCGGCCGAACATTTCATCACCGCCGTGACCTTGCAGGCGCTTTCGGGCCGACCGGTGTTCACCTCGCAGTGGGACGCCCGCACGGCGGCTGGGGTGGACAACAACATGCCCCATATCAACCTGAGCCGCGAAGCCGATGCCATTCTGGTGGCCCCGGCCAGTGCCGACTTCATGGCCAAACTGCTGCACGGCCGGGCCGACGACCTGCTGAGCCTGATGTGCCTGGCGCGCCCGCTGGACAAGGTGCCGCTGATTGTGGCGCCGGCCATGAACCG
>JAUXXN010000177.1 GCA_030684755.1 Hydrogenophaga sp. | reverse complement strand
GCCCTGCTGCGCGCCAAGCTCGACAACAACAACTGAGCTGACTGAATCCGGGTGGGTGCGTGAGCATCCACCCGTTTCAAAACACCAGCCTGATCGAGTTTTCTCCCAGACATGACCCGCAGCGACCTCGTTGAAGCCTTGGCCAGCCGTTTTGGCCAACTCACCCACCGTGACGCAGAATTCGCCGTCAAGACGATTCTCGATGCGATGGGGGATGCCCTCGTGAAGGGCCACAGAATCGAGATTCGGGGCTTTGGCAGTTTCTCCATCAACCGGCGCTCACCCCGCATGGGCCGCAACCCGCGTTCGGGCGAGAGCGTCATGATTCCGGAAAAACGTGTGCCGCACTTCAAGCCAGGCAAAGCCCTGCGAGAACATGTGGACGCCAAAACCGCAGAGATACTGGGACGTGAACCCCAAAATCCCGCATGAAGGCGTTTGCACTGTGCAGCGGCTGGATCGCTACAATCGACCCTCCACAAAGGGGCTGATTTGAAATACCTGATGTGGCTGCTCAACGCAGCCATTTTTTTTGTCCTGTTCGCCTTTGCGCTGAACAACCAAGAACCGGTCACGTTGCGCCTGTTTTTTGGTGCTAGCTGGCAGGCGCCACTGGTGCTTGTCTTGCTGATGGTGCTCGTGCTTGGCGTGTTCCTGGGTGTGGCCGTTATGTTGCCCTTGTGGCTTAGGGCCAAGAAAATCCGGAGCCAACACACGGAGGCCAACGCCACGGTGAACGCCGATTCCACCTTCATGACCAGCGCGAACAATCCACATCATGGACTTTGACCTGACCTGGGTGCTCTGGGGTCTGCCGCTGGCGTTTACCTTGGGTTGGGGCGCATCCCGGTTGGACCTGCGCCAGTGGCGTTTGGAAAGCCGACAAGCGCCCAAGGCTTATTTTCGCGGACTGAACTACCTGCTCAACGAGCAGCAAGACCAGGCCATTGACGCCTTCATCGAAGCCGTTCAAGGCGACCCAGACACCGCCGAGCTGCACTTTGCACTGGGCAACCTGTTTCGCCGCCGGGGTGACTACGACCGCGCTGTGCGGGTGCACGAACACCTGCTGGCTCGTGCCGACCTGAGCCGCAAAGACCGTGACCGCGCCCAACATGCTTTGGCTTTGGATTTTCTAAAAGCAGGCCTGTTGGACCGCGCAGAAGCCGCCCTGCACAAGCTCGAACGCTCAGCCTTTGAAGGCGAAGCACTGCTGGCCCTGCTGGCCATTTACGAGCGATCTCGCGACTGGCGACAGGCGAAACGCATTGCGCAACGACTCGAAACCGCCGAGCAGGGCAGCTTTACCACACGGCTCGCGCACTACCTCTGTGAAGAGGCCGAGCAAGCACAGCGCAGCGGTAACGCAGCCTTGGCCGCCCGCCTGCTGGCTGAAGCTGTGGAAATGGCACCGCAGTTGGCGCGGGGATGGATGGCACTGTCCAGCCTCAAGGTTCAAACCGGTGACGCCACAGGCGCGTTTGACGCGCTGGTTCAACTCAGCCAACAAGCCCCCCAAGGGATGCCCCTGGCCGCGAGCGCCCTAGCCGACCTCGGCCAGCAAACCGACCACCAAGCGCAAGCGTTGGCGCTGCTTCAGGCTTGCCATGACCGGGCACCGTCTCTGGACGTAACCGAAGCGCTGGCACGCCTGAGTACTGACCCGCAAACAGCCCGTTCCCGCTACCTGAGCCATCTGGAGCGGGAGCCTTCGCTGGTGATCGCCACCCAATGGCTGGCAGGCGAACCCCTTTCAGAACCCAACGCAAAAATCCGGGTGCAGGCGACGCTGGAGCAGGCAAGCGCCCCTCTCAAACGGTACCGCTGCGCCGCCTGCGGTTTCGAAGCCAGACAACACTTCTGGCAGTGCCCGGGCTGCCAGGCCTGGGACAGCTACCCGGCCCGCCGCGTGGAAGAGCTCTAACCAGCGGCTGCCGCCACCCACACCGTGGCTCAACCGCTTGTGCCTGCTCCTCGACTACTGCCATTGGGCGACGCCGCTTGGACTGTGGAACTGGGCGCATCCATTTCACCGCACCTCAACGCCCGCGTGATGGGGCTGGCTGAGCGCTTGGAACAGGCTCGGCATTCGGACCCGCTGCTGGCGGACTTGATCGATGTGGTGCCCACCTTCCGCTCGTTGACGGTGCACTACGACCCTTTCACAGCCAACGCCACTGCCATCGGCAAGCGGCTGATGGAGTGGGCGCAAGAGGACAGTAGCCAGGTTCGGCAAGGCCGCCTCTGGCACCTACCGGTGTGTTTCGACGTCGACTTGGCACCCGACCTTGCCCGACTGGCCGAGACCAAAGGGCAGACAACCGACGCGGTGGTTCAGCGCCTGCTGGAAGCCTCTTTTCGGGTGTACATGCTGGGCTTTCAGCCCGGCTTCCCTTACATGGGCGGTCTGCCACCCGAGCTGCACCTGCCCCGCCTGACCGAGCCGCGCCAGAGGGTGCCCGCGCAGTCCGTGGCTGTGGCGGGCGAAATGTGTTCTATTTACCCTTGGGAAAGCCCCGGTGGCTGGAACTTGATCGGGCGCACGCCGGTGGTGTTGTTCGACCTGCGCCAGGCCGACCAACCGGCCATGCTCAGCGCCGGCGACGAAGTGCGCTGGCACGCCGTGGACCGGCAGACCCATGACGCACTCGCCACCGAAATCGCCCAGGGCCTGCCGCGCGCAACCTTTCTGAAGGCACCCCACCCATGAGCGGCGCACTGGAGATCGTGCAACCCGGCATTGGCACCACCGTGCAGGACCGTGGCCGCGCTGGCCACCGGCACCACGGCACGCCGCCATCCGGTTGGCTCGACGCGCCCATGGCGCAAGCCGCCAACGCCCTGCTGGGCAACAGCCTGGACGCAGCCATGCTGGAACTGCGCGGCATGGGCACGGTGTTGCGCGTCCAATCCGGCCCCGTGCGGGTGGCACTGGCGGGCCGCACAAGCGCCATCTGCTTGTGCAGCGACGGCCGCCGCCGTACCCTACCCGCCTGGCACAGTGCCACGCTGCCACAGGGCGACCTGCTGCAACTGGGCGCGGCGGAGAGCGGCTGTGCCTACCTGGCCGTGGCCGGTGGGCTGCTCGTGCCACCCCAGCTCGGCAGCCGTTCCAGCTACTGGCGTGCCGGGCTGGCGGGCGTGCTGGGCCGCGCCTTCCGTACTGGCGACCTGCTGCCCTGCGGACAGTGGCGCGGGGCCGACCCCAGAGAATGGCGCAGCCGCTCGCCATGGACCACCAACGAAGCTCCGGTACGGGTGTTGCTCGGCCCCCAACAGGACCATTTCACAGCTGACGCCATTGCGCAGTTTCTAAGCCAAGACTGGGAAGCCACCGCTGCGCAAGACCGCATGGGCTTGCGGTTGTTGGGCCAGCCGCTGGCCCATGTCAACGCGGCGGCGGCCGACATCGTGTCGGACGGCGTGGCGCCAGGCGCCATCCAGGTGCCGGCCAATGGCCAACCCATCGTGCTGCTGGCCGACGGCCAGACCGTGGGCGGCTACCCGAAAATCGCCACCGTGGTCAGCGCTGACCTGCCCCGCCTGGCGCACCTGCTTCCGGGTACACGGGTGCGCTTTGAGCGCGTCAACATGGAAACGGCGCACCGAGCGCTGCTGATCGAGCAAGACCGATGGCAACGCTGGCTCAAAACCCGTGAAGCCTACCTGCCGCCGGGCACCGTGGACGAAATCGCCCTTTACGGCGCCAACCTGATCAGTGGCGTGCTGCACGCCACACCCTGACAAACAGCACCCATGACACAACCCACCCTCAACCTCAACGCCGACCTGGGCGAAAGCTTTGGCGCCTGGCGCATGGGCGATGACGCGGCGCTGCTGCCACTGATTGGCAGCGCCAACATCGCCTGCGGCTTTCACGCCGGCGACCCGGTGGTGATGCGCGACACCGTGCGCCTGGCGCTGGCCAACGGCGTGAGCCTGGGCGCGCACCCGGCGTTTCCCGACCTGCAAGGCTTTGGACGGCGCGCCATGCAGCTGTCGGCCAAAGAGCTGGAGGCCGCCATCCTGTACCAGGTGGGCGCGTTGCAAGCCATGGCCGCAGCCGAAGGGGGCCAGGTCACGCATGTCAAACCGCATGGCGCGCTGAGCAATATAGCCTGCGCCGACGCCGAGGTAGCCGCCACCGTGGCCCGGGCCGTGCGGGCGCTGGACCGCGAACTCATCTTGCTCGCGCCCGCTCTCTCGGCACTCGAAACAGCGGGCCTGGCCGCTGGCCTGCGCGTAGCCCGCGAAGTGTTTGCTGACCGCACTTACCAGGGCGATGGCCAGCTTACACCGCGCTCGCAGCCGGGCGCCGTACTGCACAGCGCTCAGGCCTGCGTGCAAAACGTGTTGCGCATGCTCGACGCACAAGGCATCGTCACCGCCGACGGCCAGCGGCTGCCGACCCGCATCGACAGCATCTGTGTGCATGGTGATGGGCAAGACGCCGTGGCGAGCGCGCAGCAGCTCCGCGCAGCGCTTGAAGCCGCTGGCTACCAGCTGGCACCGCTGAACGCGCTGGCCTGAACCCCAGGTTTGGGCTGGGTATCATCAAAGCCCCTCACACCAACCCTCTCCCGCTGGCGGGAGCGGGCGCCGGTCTCAGACGCACCGGCACAACCCAAGGAAATCCGTGTTCAAAAATGTAACGATCTACCGCATCGCGCCCGGCTGGGACGTGACGTTGGAAGCGATGGAAGCCGCGCTGGACGCGGCGCGTTTTGTACCCTGCGGGGCCTCGCAAGACAAGTCGGTGGGCTGGGTCGAGCCCCGGGGTCAGCGGCATGGCCCGCTGGTGGAGTCGGTGGGCGGGCAGCGCATTTTGAAGCTGATGATCGAAACCAAGAGCGTGCCGGGCTCGGTGGTGCGTGAAAAGGCGCAAGAAGAAGCCGACCACATTGAAGCCGCCACCGGCCGCAAGCCCGGCAAAAAAGAAACCAAGGCCCTGCGTGAAGACGCGCTGCTGGCGCTGCTGCCCCAAGCTTTCCCGCGCAGGGGCGCCACCTGGGTCTGGATCGACCTAGCCAACGGCTGGCTGGTGACCGACGCCAGCAGCCAAGGCAAGCTCGACGAACTGGTGACCGCGCTGGTGAACGCCTTCAGCGACCTGGCGGTGACGCTGCTGCAAACCCAGATGACACCCCAGACCGCCATGACGCAGTGGTTGTCGGCCACCTCACCCGACGAATGGCCCGGCCGCTTCAGCGTGGAGCGCGAGTGCGAGTTGAAGTCGGGCGACGAAGAAAAGAGCGTGGTGAAATTCACCCGCCACAACCTCGCCACCGACGAGGTGCGCCAGCACATCACCGAGGGCAAGCTGCCCACACGCCTGGCCATGAGCTGGGAAGGTCGCATTGGCTTTGTGCTGACCGAAGCGCTGCAACTGAAGAAGCTGGCTTTTCTGGAAGGTGTGTTTGACGACCGGGCCAGCGACGACGAAAGCGGTTTTGACACCGATGTGGCGCTGACCACCGGCGAACTCACCAAGCTCATCCCCGAACTGATCGAAGCACTGGGTGGTGAAATGGCCTTTGGTGCCGCGCCTGCCGATGCACCCATTGCCACCGCAACCACCAGCGGCGCCAGCAGCGGTCACGCGGCCGTGACGGCCGTGGGCGACGACGGCGACCCACCGTTCTGAGATCTACACACCTGACACCTCACGCAACCCATGCCCAGCGTCATCGCCATTTGTCTCGGTGCCTGCCTGGGCGCCCTCGCCCGCTGGCGGCTGAGCCTGTGGCTCAACGAAGGCTCGGCCTTGCTGCCCTGGGGCACGCTCACGGCGAACTGGGTGGGCGCTTACCTGGTGGGTTTTGCGGTGGTGGTGTTTCAAAGCCAGACCCAGCTGGACCCGGCCTGGCGCCTGGCCATCATCACGGGACTGCTGGGTGCGCTAACCACGTTTTCCACCTTTTCGGTGGAAGTGGTGAGCATGTTGCAGCACGGGCGCTGGCTGCTCGCCGTTGGCACCTCCAGCCTGCACCTGCTGGGCTCGCTGCTGCTCACGGCGGTCGGCATGAAAATGGCGGGCTGGTGGTGGGCGCCCGCCTGACCAGGATCGACTGAGGGGCGGCTGTGCGCTGCCAGCGGTGTTGGGTACGTCAGCGCACAGACACCCCATAGCCCAGCAGCCAAATTGGGGGCTCCAAAACAGGCTGATGGAGACCCCGCATGATTCAGATCCGAAAGGGGCAGGCCCCCGTACCCTTGGCCCGTGCACAGTTTGCCGAGCGCTTCCGTGCTTCGTTCATGGACCCGGCCTTTCGAGCGGAAGACCCCTCCATCACCCGGCTGGAAGCCATTGCGTGGGCTGCCTTCACTGAAGGCCGTAAGGCCCCCCACACCCACCGTGCTGGCGAAGCGTACGAGGATCCTGGGTACCTGCTGTCCGACGAATGGGTGGCCACCAAACAGCGGCTGGACGCCGCCCAGTTGCACTGGGCCGACCCGGCCACGCCATCGCGCGTGCTGCTGGTGTGCGGCTCGGCGCGCAACGACGGCACCTGCCCGGGCGAGATCTCCAAAAGCTTTCGTCTGGTGGAAATGGCCCGCGAGGTGCTGGAACCGCTGGGCCTGCAGAGCGATGTGCTCGACCTGAGCCTGCTCACCTCCGAATACGGCTTGAAAATCCACCCCTGCAAGGGCTGCCTGTCCACCGCCATGCCGCTGTGCCACTGGCCCTGCAGCTGCTACCCCAACCACGCACTGAACCAGACCCACGACTGGATGGCCGAAATCTACGAGCGCTGGACGGCGGCCCACGCCGTGCTCATCATCACCCCGGTCTACTGGTACCAGAGCCCAAGTCCGCTCAAGCTGATGATGGACCGCATGGTGTGCGCCGATGGTGGCAACCCCGACCCCACCACCACCGCTGGAAAAAACGCAGCCAAAGCCAAGGCCATTGAGATGGAAGGCTGGAACTACCCCCAGCACCTGGCCGGCCGAGCCTACGGGGTGCTGGTGCACGGGGACGTGGCTGGCATCGAAGGCACCCGACGTTCGTTGTGCGACTGGCTGGACTGGATGGGCTTGCTTGATGCGGGCGTGATGGCCCGGCTGGACCGCTACATCGGTTACTACGAGCCCTACGCGAGCAGCCACGAAGCTCTTGACAGGGACGAGCCCCTGCAAGAAGAGGCTCGCAACGTGGCGAGATCGGTGGCAAAAGCGGTGGCCGAACTGCGCGCCGGGCGGCTACAGGCCGTACAGCCCTCGCTAAAACACCCTCGGCCTAAATAGTAGGAGCAGTAGGAGCACTACGCGGCCACATCTGCCCGGCACAGGCATCTGGCCCCCCAGTCATCTACGCTGTGCTCAACCCTTGAGGACGGCACCGGCTCCATCCAGCACCTGAACCTGAATGGCGATGCCTTGGCGCACGCTCATTGAGACGGTACAAAACTCTTCAAACTGTGCCAGCACGCGGTCCAAATGCTCCAGTTCGACCGCAGGCCGGCCCAGCTCCAGTTTCACATTGATCCCCACGATGCGCAGGCGCTTGTCGGCGTTGCGGCCCATTTCAGGCGTGGCCGTGGCCTTGAGCTGCCCGGGGTCTTGCTTGAATTTTTGCAGCGCAAACACGAGGCTCGCGCTGAGGCAATTGGCCACCGCCGCCAGCAGCATGTGGTTGGGCGCCGGGCCGCTGCCCTGCCCCAGCGGCCCGGGCTCGTCGGCCAGCAGGTTGGCCATACCGGGGCCGAAATCCACCAAGAATTGGTAACCCGATTGGCGGGTGATGGTCACGATAGCTTGCTCGCTCATGGAATCTCCTGTGGTTTAGAAACAAGGCGGTTGATTCGCCTCCATGCGGTCACGGATTCCAGACAAAACTGAAGCTTTGACATCCTTGACATAAGTCAAGGCCATACCGTGCCGCTTGAACCTATAGTAACAAACCCCCAGGGGTATAAATACCCAACGGCTTAACGCCCATCAACAGGCACACAGGTTCCACCCAACAGGAGACAAGCATGCCCAAAAACACCCCAAATAACTGGCCAGCGCTGCCCGAGCCCGCCCGACGGCGCTTCCTCTCTGGACTGGCGGCCCTGCCCTTGGCTGCTGCCGTGGCACAAACCAGCACCCCTGCCCAGGCCGCCAGTGTCAAAACCAGCGTCCGTATTGTGATTGCTGGCGGTGGAGCCGCAGGTCTCACCGCCGCTTCGCGCCTGGCGGCGGCACTGCAGGGCGCCACCATCACCCTGGTGGATTCGCGCAAAGAACACTATTACCAACCCGGCTTCACCTTGGTGGCGGCCGGCATCAAGCCACAAAACTATGTGACTTCGGCTACCAGCAGCTACATCCCCAAAGGCGTGGAGTGGGTGAATGAGCGTGTGGCGGAAATCGACCCGGTGGGCAACAAAGTGGTCACCGAAAGTGGCAAGGCTGTGCCTTACGACTTTCTGATCGTGGCCACCGGCCTTGAACTGCACTACGACGGCATTGAAGGCATGGACACGGCGCGCATTGGCCAAAATGGCCTGGGCAGCATTTACCACAGCCCGCAGGCCGCTTCAGCCACCTGGCAAGCCTTGAGCCAGTTTGCAGACACCGGCGGGGTTGGCCTGTTTGGCCGCCCGGCCGGTGAAATGAAGTGCGCAGGCGCGCCACTGAAATACGCCTTCATTTCTGACGACCACTTGCGCCGCCGGGGCAACCGCGGGAAGGCCGAATTGATCTACATGGCACAAAGCAAGTCGCTGTTTGGCGTGCCCATCGTGGCCGAAAAAGTGCGCATGCTGTTCCAAGACAGGGGCGTGAAGGTCAACCACGAGCACGTATTGCAATCCATTGACCTGGACAAGCGCCTGGCCACTTACAAAACCCCCACGGGAACCGCCGAGCAAGCTTACGACTTCATCAACGTGGTGCCGCCCATGCGGGCACCCGAAGCGGTGCGCAACAGCCCGCTGCCCTGGACCGAAGGCCCTTTTGCCGCCGACGGCTGGATGGAGGTGGACCGCGACACCCTGCGCCACAAGCGCTACCCCAATGTGTTCGGGGTGGGTGACATTGCGGGCGTGCCCAAAGGCAAAACGGCGGCCAGCGTGAAGTGGCAGGTGCCCGTGGCCATTGACCACCTGATCGGCGACATCACCGGCAAGGCTTCCACCGAGGTGTACAACGGCTACACCTCGTGTCCGCTGATCACGCGCCTGGGCCAGGCCATGCTGATCGAGTTCGACTACAAGGACAACCTCATCATGTCCTTCCCCGGCGTCATTGCACCGTTGGAAGAGCTGTGGATCAGCTGGGTCATGAAGACCATGGCGCTCAAACCCACCTACATCAGCATGCTGCGCGGCCGCGCTTGATACCCAAGGAGACACTCCCATGAAAGAACTCGACCTGTTGGTCTTCCTGTCCGTGTTTCAAGAAATGCTGGGCTTTTGGCTTTGGATCATGCTGACCGCAGCGGTGGTGGGCGTGGCGGCGTTTGTCGCCTTGCTGGCGCGCGAGCGCGGCCTGGTGTCGCGTCGGCTGGTGCAGTCCGAGTTGCTGGGCATTTTTGGTGGTGCTGTGGCGCTGGTGATCATGGCCCAGGTGTCCTCTTCTGGCTTCACCGACGCGGGCGGCCCGGCCGACTGGTTCCTGATTGCCCTCGTGTACGGCGTGGGCCTGGTGGCCACGGTGGTGCTGGCCTACACGGTGATGGGCTGGATGTCGCCAAAGCGAAGCGCCCGCTGAACGCAGCTTCAGCCGCCTCCGCGCTGCATGTACAAGTCAAAGCGCTTCATGAAAGCGTAGCGCTGCGCGCTGTCTAGGCCGCTGAACGCAAAGCCCACGCGCAGCACCGGCATGCGCATGAGCGCGATCACGCGGGGTGGCATGGTCTGCCAGCGCAGCTGCAGGGCACCGGTCGCGATGGTCACCAGGGCCGACTGGCCAGTCACTTGCCAGTCGCAACTGCCAATGGCAGCCGGCAACCAGCCCAGCCATTCGGCCTCGGTACAGCCCATGTCGCGTTCAAACGTTTCGGCGTAGCTTGATTGCATGTCAGGTTTTCAACCTTGTGAACAATGATCAGTCGCGGCTCGAAGTGTCCCAACCCAGAACGCAGCGGAACCGGCTTTGCCGGGCCGCCAGCGTTGCCCCCTTGAGGGGGTCGCGCGCAGCGCGGCGGGGGTGTTTCATCCTCTAGCCGCCTGCAATAGGTGGCCAGATGGCCAGCACGTCGCCTTCCACCAGCGTGGCGGTCATGCGTTTTTCGGGTTCGATGTACTTGCCATTCACCAGCACCAAATGCACCAGCTTGGGCGGCAGACCAAAGGGTTCAATGATCTTGCTGATGGGTGATACCGGATCAATGTCCAGCAACACCTGGTTGCTGCGCCGCGCCTCAGGAGGCAAATAGTCGGTGAGCGTGGCAAAGAGTTTGAAGGTGATTTTCATGAACGGCATTTTCCTCGGCCAACAGAATGAGAGTGCACCACCAGCCACATGACCGCACACTGTGCCATAGCACAGCGGGGTCACTGCGCGGGCGGCCATGCCATCAACGGCGACGCTCGTCGGCAGCGCCGCTCCAATGCCCTTGGCCCTGCGCGCTGGCCAGGTAGGCGTCCATCAGCCGGGTTGGGTCGTGCATGAGCCTGTCTTTCCACTCGCCCAGGCGCACCTGGCCTTCCACCAGACCGCGCATCACGCCCACATGCTCCGTCCAGCCCACCGAATTGCAGCCCACCATCACATCGTCTTTGAACTGCAGGCTCAGGTGACGACCGGTTTTCTGGTCGGTCAACTCGACATGTTCGCCGCCGGGCAAGCCTTCCCAGTTGCCGAAACTGGTGGAAATCATGCCCAGTGTGTCCAACACATTGATCTGCGTCACGCCCTTCAGATCGGCCCGCTGGCCCGCCATGTTGAGCGCAGCCACACGGGCTTGCTCGGCGGCGTTGGGCTGAATGGCACTGACGATGGTCTTGCCACTCACCTTGTCAAAGGCCTCGGCGCAGTCACCCGCCGCGTAAATGCCGGGCACGTTGGTTTGCAGGGTTTCGTCGGTCAGCACGCCCACCAGACAGCGCACGCCGCTGTTTTCCAGGAACTCTATGTTGGGTCGGACGCCGGTGGCGCTGATGACCAGATCGGCCTCCAGATGCTCACCCGTTGAGAGTCGCACGCGCATCTTGCCGCTGGCTTTTTCGGTCGAACCAATGCCGACCATTTCAGCAATCTTGCCCAGCAAACCGGGCTCGGTGCCGTCGTCACGCTCAATCGCTTCCACCCGCGCACCGGTGTACACCTTCACACCCTTGGTGGCACACCAGTCCTTGATCATGC
>JAUXXN010000175.1 GCA_030684755.1 Hydrogenophaga sp. | reverse complement strand
CATGGTGGGAAAGCCCAGGGTCTCGGTGGTTTGCAGGCCCAGCACCTGCGCTTGCTGCGCCATGGCATCGGGGGGCCGGTTGTCGCTGTTGATGACGGCGTCGCCACCCAAGAGCGCGCTGGCGTCGCGCGCCAGACCGTTTTGCAGCCGGTCGGCAAAAAAGCCCACCGCCGTCAAAGCCGCCACGGCCAGCGTGACCGCCAGCACCAACAGCCGCAACTCGCCCGCGCGCCAATCGCGCCACAGCGAGCGCCAACCCAATTGAATGAATGAAGGAGGTGAATGGTTCATGGGGCAACCTTACCGCATAGGCGCGGTCAACAGCACCCCAGACCAGCATTCCCGTTGCGGCGGGCCTGAAAATCCAACCCAAGCCAGTCCAGCGCGCAATGCCCCAAAACCCAGAACGCGGTGGGTCCGGCTCCGCCGACCCACACGCGTTGCCCCTGGTGGGGCAGAGCGCTTACGCGAAGCGAAGAAGCGACGGGGGTGTTCTCACTTCGTCCCAAAAATGCGGTCACCCGCATCGCCCAAACCCGGCACGATGTAGCCGTGTTCGTTCAAACCCCGGTCCACCGCTGGGGTGTAAATGGGCACGTCGGGGTGGTGGTCGTGAAAGTTCTGGATGCCCTCGGGGCACGACACCAAACACACAAAACGGATCGAGCGCGGCAGGGTTTGCTTGAGCCGGTCCACCGCCCACACCGCCGAATTGCCGGTGGCCAACATCGGGTCGAGCACGATCACATCGCGCTCTTCCATGCCGCCGGGCATCTTGAAGTAGTACTCCACCGCCTTGAGCGTGACCGGGTCGCGGTACAGGCCAATGTGGCCCACGCGCGCGGCGGGCAGCACCTGCAACATGCCATCCAAAAACCCGTTACCCGCCCGCAAGATGGACGCCAGCACGATCTTTTTACCGTCGATGATGCGCGAAGTCATCTTCTCCAGCGGCGTCTCGATCTCGATTTCTTGCATGGGCATGTCGCGTGTCAACTCGTAGGCCAGCAAGATGCTGATCTCGTGTGCCAATTCGCGAAAGCCCTTGGTGCTGGTGTCTTTGCGCCGCATCAGCGTCAGTTTGTGCTGCACCAGCGGATGGTCAATGACATGCAGTTCTCGGCTCATGGCTTGCTTTCAATAACGGTTTAACAACACGCAAAAGCACAGCCTGCGCAGGGCTGTGTTCAAAGTGTGTGAAGTTTATGCCCGAACAGACAGCGCAGACCCGGCGGTGACGTTGCGCACAAACGCGCTGTCAGGCCAAGCTGTGCTCTGTCTCGGCTGTGGCGTGTAAAGCTGCGCCCGCGTGTGGCACAGCGTCCAGCACCAAGCGCTGGTCATGCGAATAGCATAAAAACCGCTTGTTGGTTGCCCGGCCAATGGCGCAAAGGCCCACGCGTTGGGCTACATCCAGCCCCATTTGGGTGATACCGCTGCGCGACACGACCACCGCCACACCCATCTGCGCCGACTTGATCACCATCTCGCTGGTCAGCCGCCCCGTGGTGTAGAACACATGGTCCACCCGCTCAACCGCTGGACGCTGCTGCAACGCCATCCAGCCCGCGATGGTGTCCACCGCGTTGTGCCGCCCCACGTCTTCCACAAACAGCTGCAAGGCATCGCCGCGAAACAGGGCACAGGCGTGTACCGAACCGGCCGACTTGTAGGTGCTTTCTTTCAGGCGAATCGCATTCAAAATGCCGTACAGCTGCGACTGCCGCAGCACCGCCTCGGCGGGCAGGCGGATGCTGTCTACCTCGTCCATCAGGTGGCCAAACACACTGCCCTGTCCGCAACCGGTGGTGACCACGCGCTTGGACGTGCGCTCTTCAATGCGGTCAATGCCGTGGCGGGTTTTGACCGACGCCGCGCCCACGTCCCAGTCCACGGTGATGGACTCTATGTCGTCCACCGAGGTTATCAACCGCTGGTTCAGCAAGTAGCCCAACACCAGCCACTCGGGGTGCGCGCCCAGCGTCATGAGCGTGACGAGTTCCCGTTTGTCCACATACACGGTGAGGTCGCGCTCGGCAGGAATGGACACCCGGCTGCGCTGGCCGAACTCGTTGAGCGCGACGACTTCTTGCGTCAGCGGCGCGCAAGCTTGGGTCAGCCGGGGCAGGATGGCCGCCGACATCAGGACTTGGTGGCCACTGCGGCGGGTGCGGCTGCAGGCACAAAAGGCCCAGGGTCGGCGCAAGCGGGTGCGGCCTGCGCAGGCTTGACCGCCTTGCCGCTGGCCGATGCGGTTTTGAAGTAGTGCGCAGCAGCGCGGTCCATTGAGCGACAGAGCTGGAATGCAGCCACTTTGTTGCCGTGCGCCGTCTTGGCCGCCGCTTCGGCCGCTTTGGCCTTGGCTTCGTCTGTCAGCACCGGCGCAGGCAGTTTGGCGTGTGCGGCCAAGGCCAGCAGCACAGTTGTGCAAATGAGTAAACGTTTCATGATCTTCCTTGGCAAAAGGTGGCGCTGATCTGCATTCAGGCCTTGGCCGCCTGGTTGGCGATGGAACTGGCTGGGCTGTTGGCGCTGCGCTGGGCAGGAATCTTGCCTGCCTTGATGTCGTCGTACCACAGCTCGTGGTGCTCTTTGGCCCAGGTTTCGTCCACATAGCCGGTTCTCATGGCTTTGTAGGCGCCTTGCATGCCCAGCGTGCCCATGTAGATATGGCCCATGAACATCACCATCATCAACACCGCAGCGGCGGCGTGGATCATGTGGGCCACCTGCATATTGGCCCGGGTGTATTCAACCGCCGGCACAATTTTGTCTAGGAACACGCCCGAACCCACCACCAACAGGCCGAACAGGAACACACCGCTCCAGAACAACACCTTTTCACCAGCGTTGAACCGGTGCGAGGGCACTTCATGCCCGCCGAACAGGCCACCGCCTTTGAGCAACCAGGTGATGTCTTCTTTGCTGGGCAGGTTGTCGCGAGCGAAGGTGATGATGACCACAACCAACGACACGGCAAACAGCGGGCCGACGAAGTTGTGCAGGTTTTTCAGTGCATAAGCAAGCCAGCCAAACAGCGTGGTGCCAATGACGGGCAGCAAGAAAAACTTGCCAAACGCCATGACAATGCCCGACACCGCTAACGCGACAAAAGCAATGGCATTGACCCAGTGGGCCGCACGTTCAACATAAGTGAAGCGTTCGATCACGCGGCCAGTTTCCTTGCCATGCAGCGGTATGGTGCCCTTGGCCTTGTAAAACAGGCCGATGGCCACAGCAACAATGATCAGCAACGATCCACCGTAGGGGATAAGCCAGTTGTTGCGCACTTGGCGCCAGGCTTCGCCAGCGTTGGTCAAACGAGAGCCAGGGTACTGCACAAAACCCTGGATCAGGTTGCCTGCTTCGGGGTAAGGCAAGCTGCTGTAACCCGTCACACCTTTGCTCACATCGCGCCACATGGGCGCGTTGTTGCCAGGCTGCACCTGCTTGCGCTCGGCGTTGGTCTGGTTGGCGTAGTTCGGGTCGGTGCTCGCGTCAGGCGCAATTTCAAAGATGTTGGCACTGCGAATACCGCCCGACTCGGCCGGCGCCGCCACCGCTGTGGGCGGCGCGGAATCGGCCTGGGGGGCCTGCGCGCTCGCCCAGGTGCTGCTGAGGGCCAACAACGCCAACGCCCAAGTACGCGGTGCGGCGAGCCGGTGGATCATGGAAGTCAAGGACCATTGCATGAGGTACTCCCTTTTATGGGTTGGCCATGCGGGTGTAGTCGTTTTGACCGTACTGGGCACGGGCTTTCAACTGCTGCTCCCAGCTGTTGCGATCGCCCGCTTTCCAGCCGTCTTGCGCGTACTGGCTGGTGCCCACACCTTGGTAAGGCGCTTTGTCCTGTTTGGTGCCAGAAGCGTTGAGATCTTGCGGCTGGTCTGCGCAAGCAGACAGAGCCAATGCAGCGGCCGCCAGTGCAGCGGTTGTGAGGATGCGTTTGATCATGATTTCGCTCCTTGTGCCGTGCCATAGGCGGTGCCCCAGCCCCAAACTTCGGCGCCTTTGCCCCGGCGCAACACACGGCTGCGGAAGATATCGGCCACCACGTCGCCATCGCCAGCAAGCAGCGCCTTGGTCGAGCACTGTTCTGCACAAGCGGGCAGCTTGCCTTCAGCGAGACGGTTGCGTCCGTATTTTTCGAACTCGTCTTGGCTGCCGTGGGCCTCGGGGCCGCCAGCGCAGAAGGTGCACTTGTCCATCTTGCCGCGCACCCCGAAGGTGCCAGCAGAAGGGAACTGCGGTGCGCCAAACGGACAAGCGTACGAGCAGTAGCCGCAGCCGATGCACACATCCTTGTCGTGCAGTACCACACCCTCGTCGGTGCGGTAGAAGCAGTTGACCGGGCAGACCGCCATGCAGGGTGCATCGCTGCAATGCATGCAAGCCACCGAAATCGACTTTTCGCCGGGTACGCCGTCGTTGAGGGTCACCACCCGACGGCGGTTCACACCCCACGGGACTTCGTGTTCGTTTTTACAAGCGGTCACGCAACCGTTGCACTCGATGCAACGCGCGGCGTCGCAGATAAATTTCATTCGTGCCATGTGTCCGCTCCTCAAGCGCGTTCTACGTTACAGACCGTGGTCTTGGTTTCCTGCATCATGGTCACGATGTCGTAACCATAGGTGGTGGCGGTGTTGACCGCCTCGCCACGCACGACCGGCATCGCGCCGTCCGGGTAGTAGGGCTTCATGTCTTCGCCTTGCCAGCGGCCCGAGAAGTGGAACGGCAAAAACACGGTGTCGGGCGCTACACGCTCTGTCACCAGCGCCTGCACGTTGATGCGTGCACCGGTCGGGCTGCTCACCCACACCCGTTCGCCATTGCGAATGCCACGTTCGGCAGCTGCCTTGGGGTTGAGCTCGACAAACATCTCTTGCTGCAACTCGGCCAGCCAGGGGTTTGAACGGGTCTCTTCGCCGCCACCTTCGTACTCGACCAAACGGCCAGAGGTCATGATCAGCGGGAATTTCTCGTGCACCTTGTCGTCCACGTTTTTCTGCTGCAACGACTTGTACAAGATAGGCAGGCGCCAGCGGGTCTTCTGGTCGTCGTGGCTGGGGTACTTGGCCACGAGATCGGGGCGCGTGCCGTAAATTGGCTCGCGGTGCTGCGGAATCGCGTCGGGGAAGTTCCACACCACCGCACGGGCCTTGGCGTTGCCAAACGGGTGGCAGCCGTGGGCCATGGTCACGCGCTGGATGCCACCAGACAGGTCGGTCTTCCAGTTCTTGCCTTCGGCCGCCGTTTTCTCGGCATCGGTCAGGTCGTCCCACCAGCCCAACTTTTTCAGCAGCACATGG
>JAUXXN010000154.1 GCA_030684755.1 Hydrogenophaga sp. | reverse complement strand
ATGGTGTGTGACATGCTGGTCAACGCCAAAGGCGAAATTCACGCCTACCAGTTATACCCGGCGGTGATGTTCAGCCACGCGCGCTTCACCTACACCGAGGTGGCGGCCATTTTGCAAAACACCCGGGGACCTGAGGCGTTGCAGCGCAAAGCGTTGGTGCCTTACCTGGTGAACTTGCACGATGTGTACCGCGCTTTGCTGGTGGCGCGGCAGGTGCGCGGCGCGGTGGACTTTGAAACGGTAGAAACCCAAATCGTTTGTGACGATGCGGGCCGCATAGAGAAGATCATTCCACGCACCCGCAACGATGCCCACAAGCTGATTGAAGAAGCCATGTTGGCCGCCAACGTGTGTTCGGCGGACTTTATTGGCCAGGGCAAGCACACCGGCTTGTTCCGGGTACACGAAGGCCCCACGCCCGAGAAGCAGGACATCTTGCGCAATTACCTGAAGGCCATGGGGGTGACGCAGACCATCAGCGACAACCCGCATCCTTCTGAGTTTCAGAAGATTGCGAATGCCACCAAAGACCGCCCAGAGTCGCAGCAGATACACACCATGCTGCTGCGTTCTATGCAGCAGGCCATTTACACGCCGTTGAACCAAGGCCATTTTGGTTTGGCGTTTGATGCTTACACCCATTTCACCAGCCCCATCCGACGTTACCCCGATCTGCTGGTGCACCGTGTCATCAAGGCCATTTTGGCGGGCAATCGCTACCAGTTGCCGGTATTGCCAATTCCGGGCGAAGCGCATGCCAAGCTGAGCAAACGGCTGGCCAGTCGGGTCAAACCGCCAGTGGCAGGAGAGTCTGTCAAAAAATTATCTGCCGATACCCAAGCATGGCAAGCGGCGGGTTTGCACTGCAGTGCCAACGAGCGCCGTGCCGATGAGGCCAGCCGGGATGTTGAAGCTTGGCTCAAATGCAAGTACATGCGTGAGCACCTGGGCGAAGAGTTCAGCGGTGTCGTATCTTCGGTGACGAGTTTTGGCTTGTTTGTTACGCTGGACGCCATGTATGTTGAGGGCTTGGTACACATCACAGAACTCGGAGGCGAATACTTCCGTTTCGACGAAGCGCGCCAAGAACTGCGCGGTGAACGCACCGGTATCCGCTACGCACTGGGAAGCCGGGTTCAGGTGCAAGTCAGTCGGGTGGATCTTGATGGGCGCCGGATTGATTTCCGCTTGGTCACGGGCAATGAAGATGTGTTGCTGCGCGCCATGCGTGACAAGACAGGGCAACCTGAGGCGGCCGATAACGCTGCCAACCCTGCCGGTAAACCACGCCGTAGCCGAACCAAAGAAGCCTCTTCGCCAGCCCGTTCAGGAGCGTTGCAGCCGCTACCTGTGTTGGAGGTGAAGGCATCGGTTCGCAAGGCTGCGGGCAAAAAAACCGAGCGCACCAGTGCAAAATCTGTATCTGGGAAGCCTCGCAAGAGCCGTCGATAATTGCTCAATGATTGGTAGTTCGCTGGACAGGTAGCGCCTATGCGCAGCCGCCTATACCCGGTGCGTCCTTTATTGCTGGTGCGCTAACGCACCATTTTTTTTATTGCTCACGGGAGCCTGCATGCACGTTGTTTTTTTTCTGCTCGACACGTTCTTCTTTTTTCTGGTTGGAGCAGCGTTGTTAAGAGCCTGGATGAACTACCAGCGGATTCACATGTCAGCCCAGCCAGGCCGGTTGGTCATCGCGGTCACCGAGTGGCTGGTCGCGCCCGTTCGCCGGATACTGCCTCGAAGTTTGCTGCAAAGCAGGATCGATTGGGGCAGTCTCATGACAGCGCTGTTGTTTGCCTTGGCTTACGGTGGTCTGTGGCTGATACTGGTTTCAACCTTCAAGCCGGTCGAAGCTTCGTCTGCTGCGCTGCTGTTGGCCATTCCTACCTTGGCCATCAAGCTCCTTCTGCGCACCTTGCTGCAGGGGCTGATGATGATGTTGCTGGCCTACGCTGTGTTGTCGTGGGTGCAGCCTCAGTCTCCGATACTGGGCACGCTGGACCGACTTTGCGCTCCTGTGTTGCGGCCTGTACGCAAGATCGTGCCCACGCTGGGTGGGGTCGATTTGTCGGTATTGGTCATGATCATTCTGTTGCAAGTCGGTCTGATTCTGTTGGGTTGACTTGGCAGCCCCCCGTTTTTTGTTTTTGACACCCTCATGGCAGGTACTGCTGAGCGGGTTTGTTGCAGCGTGGGATTTTTTCAAATGGGACGAACCTGGCTGGCCAGCCGACTTGCGCTGAGCGCTGGTGTGTCTTTAAACCCTGGGCTTTGTGTTTCCAACGGTTGGTGCCACAGATCGGCCAGCCATCCGTGCTGAAACACGGCTTGGGCCAACCTGTCTTGCCGTTGTTCAGGTGTGGATCCCGGTGGCGCTAGGGCGGTCCCCAGCATGCCGGCCAGCACGTCACCGGTACCGGCTGTGCCCAAGGACGCGTTGCCAGAGGGGTTGATCAGCGGTGTTTGGTGCGGAGCGCTGATCACAGTGCCCGAACCTTTCAGCACGCACACCGCTGTGAATCGGTCGCTGATAGATTGGGCCGCAAGAAGGCGGTCGGCCATGAGCTCGTCGGTGCTGCATCCCAGCAATCTTGCGGCCTCTAGGGGATGGGGTGTGAGCACAGTGAGCCATCCTTTTGAACTGCGTTGACTGAGTTGCGCCTGAAGGGCGCTGTCATTGGCGATGGCGTTGAGGGCGTCTGCATCCAGCACCAAGGTGTGAGCAAGGGACAGAACTTGTGGCAAGACCTTGGCTACCTCAGTGCCGCCGCCGCACCCACACACCACAGCAGCGGTGGTCAGCAAGGGGCTTTGCAGCAGGGTGTTCACATCTCGGAACATCAACTCGGGACTCTCGGGGTCCCAGCGCACGGCGTTTGCAGCGGGGGGGGGTGCTTCGAGCAGACCGACATACACACGGCCAGCACCCGCATGCAAGGCTGCACGGGCTGCGAGCACGGCGGCACCCGTCATGCCCGACCCGTTAACCGCCATGTCCTGCCCGCCAAGCACCAGCACGTCGCCAAAACTGCCTTTGTGCTTGACGTGGGGTTGAGTGGCC
>JAUXXN010000266.1 GCA_030684755.1 Hydrogenophaga sp. | reverse complement strand
GCGCACGCTGACGCCGGGCGAGTTCATGTCGATGAGCAGGATGCGGATACCGGTCTGCGGCTTGCCTTCGGTGGACGTGCGGACGAGGCAAAAAATCCATTCACCGTACTGGCCCAGCGTGGTCCAGGTTTTCTGGCCGTTGACGATGTATTTTTCACCCTGACGCTCGGCGCGGCACTTCACCGAAGCCAGGTCAGAGCCCGAGCCGGGTTCGCTGTAGCCCTGGCTCCACCACACCTCGCCACTGGCGATGCCGGGCAAAAAACGTTCTTGCTGCGCCTTGTTGCCAAAGGCCATGATGACCGGGGCCACCATCACCGGGCCAAAAGGCACCACGCGCGGCGCACCGGCCAGGGCGCACTCTTCTTCAAACAGGTGTTTTTGCACCGCGTTCCAACCGGGACCGCCGAATTCTTTGGGCCAGCCATGGCCCAGCCAGCCTTTTTTGCCCAGTATCCTGGCCCAGCGCTGCATGTCGTCGCGCGTCAGGCGCAGCGCGTTGTGCACCTTGTGGGCAATGTCTGCGGGCAGGTTGGCCTTGACCCAGGCGCGAATGTCTTCACGAAACGCCTGCTCTTCGGGCGTGAATGCCAGATCCATGGGGTTGTCTCCTTATTGAGCGCAGTGTGAAAGAGGTTCTGCGTAAATCAGCCGTCAAGTTTGGCACGACCGTTCGTTTCAGTCCTGTCCGGGCTGCGACAAGCCGAGCGCTTTGTGCAGGCTTTGCAGCTGATCCTGCAGCAAGGCCACGGTGTCTTCCAGGGTGGCCACGCGACGGGTGAGCGCGATCACGTCGTCCTCTGTGGCGCCAGTGGCGCCGGGAGCGGCGGTGTTTTGCAGCGCCGACAGATCGACTGGGCCACAGAGCAGGTGCGCCCAGCGCTGCTCGCGTGCCCCGGGTGCGCGCGGCAGTTTCACCACCAGAGCGCCGCCTTTTTCAGGGGATCGGTCTTGCAGCTCTTCCAGAAAGGCATCGACGGATGCAATGTCCAGAAACTTGTACCAGCGCTCGGTGTTCAGGCGCAGTTCACCGGCGGTTTGCGGCCCGCGCAGCATCAGCATGCCCAGCAGCACGGCCGACTGCTCGGGCACGCCCAGCGCCCGCATGAAGTTGTGTTCGTAGCGGGTGGCCCGCCCGCCGCTGGACTCGAACACCAGATTCAGGTGGCGCAAACCTTCCAGCGCTTCCACCACCAGCGCGTCGGGCAGTTGCAGCACCGGATCGCGGCTGGACTTCTGGTTGCAGCCGGTGATCAGCGTGTTGAGCGTGAGCGGGTAGCTGTCGGGCACCGTACGGGCCTTCTCCATCAGGGTGCCCAGCACGCGGGCTTCGGCAACGGAGAGCGGACGCTGTTGAAAATCGTGTGAGCGCGGGGTGATCGCTTGGTCTGGGGTCATTACACTTCTCGGCCATGTCAGGCGTGAACAAAAACATCGTTATTCTGATCTCCGGCAGCGGCTCCAACATGGCCGCCATTGTCAAGGCAGCCCAACAACACCATTGGAGAGAACAATTCGGCGCCCGTGTGGTGGCCGTGATCAGCAACAAGGCCGACGCCAAGGGCTTGGTTTTTGCCCGCGAACAGGGCATGGCCACCGCTGTGGTCGACCACAAGGCGTTTGACAGCCGCGAAGCTTTTGACGCCGAGCTGATGTTCGCCATCGACCGCCATGCTCCCGACTTGGTGGTGCTGGCCGGCTTCATGCGCATCCTTACGCCCGGTTTTGTGGCGCATTACGCCGGGCGCATCATCAACATACACCCCAGTCTGTTGCCTGCGTTCCCGGGGTTACACACCCACCAGCGCGCCATCGACATGGGCTGCCAGTTCGCTGGTGCCACGGTGCACCAAGTGACCAGCGAGTTGGACCACGGCGACATTTTGGCGCAGGCGGTGGTGCCGGTACTGCCCAGCGACACCGCGCAGACACTGGCCGAGCGCGTGCTGACGCAGGAGCACCTGATTTACCCGCGTGCGGTGGAGCGCCTTCTAGCAGCTTGGTCCTGATTTACCGCACGCCAACGACGGGGCGTCAATCCAGCATGCGGCGCAACCGGCTTCGCCGTGCCGCTTGAAGGGCCCTATGGGGTGACGGGCGGCGGGGGATTACATAGATTTGTGAAACACCAAGCCCGCGTGCTCGCGCATCGCGTGGAATTTGATCTTGGGCCAATTCGCTTCCACCGCCCGAAGCGTGGCTGCGTGGTCCACCAGCAAGGTGGGTGCGTCCACGGCGTCCAGCGCCACGCGGTGGCTGTTGGCGTCGATGAATTTCTTCAACTCCACCTCGCCGCCGTCTTCGGGCGCGCAAGTCACCCAGCGCGCCACCTGGTAGGGGCTGCCCATGATGCGGGCTTTCACGCCGTATTCGTGCTCCAGCCGGTGCGCCACCACCTCAAACTGCAGCTGGCCCACGGCGCCCAGCAGCAAAACCGATCCCGCCACCGGGCGAAACACCTGAATGGCGCCTTCTTCGCCCAACTGCGTCAAACCGGCGCGCAACTGCTTGCTGCGCAGCGGGTCGGCCACTTCCACGCTGCGGATGATTTCCGGCGCGAAAAAGGGCAGGCCGGTGAACTGCAAGCTCTCGCCCTCGGTCAGGGTGTCGCCCAGTTGCAGCACGCCGTGGTTCGGGATGCCGATGATGTCGCCCGCAAAGGCTTCGTCCAGCAGCTCGCGGCGCTGGCTCAGAAAGCTCACCACCGTGTTGGGGCGCAGGTCTTTGCCGCTGCGCACCACGCGCAGCTTCATGCCGCGCTCAAAGTGGCCGCTGGCCACGCGCACAAACGCAATGCGGTCCCGGTGGGCGGGGTCCATGTTGGCTTGGATCTTGAACACCACGCCGGTGAATTTGGGCTCGTCCGGGTGCACCACGCGCTGAATGGCCGGGCGGTCGCCGGGCGGGGGCGCCAAGTCCACCAATGCGTCCAGCACCTCGCGCACGCCGAAGTTGTTGACCGCCGAGCCAAACAGCATGGGCGTTTGGCGTCCAGCCAAAAATTCGGCCTCGTCAAACGCGGGCGATGCGCCTTCGACCAGTTCCAACTCGTCCCGGGCCTGCTCAAATTCCGCACCAAAGCGCTTCACGCTCTCGGGGTTGTGCAGCCCGCTCAGCACGTCTTCGTCGCCACCGCGCCGGTCTTCTCCCGCAGCGAACACGCGCATCTGGTCGGTGCGGCGGTCAAACACGCCGCGAAAGGTTTTGCCCATGCCCACGGGCCAGGTGAACGGCACCACCGTCATGCCCAGTTCGCGCTCAATCTCGTCCATCAGGTCCAGCGGGGCTTGCACCTCGCGGTCCATCTTGTTGACGAAGGTCAGAATGGGCGTGTTGCGCGCCCTGCATACCTGCAACAAGCGCCGGGTTTGGGGCTCCACGCCGTTGCCGGCGTCGATCACCATCAGCGCCGCATCGACGGCGGTGAGCACGCGGTAGGTGTCTTCCGAAAAGTCCTGGTGGCCGGGGGTGTCGAGCAGGTTGATGACGCAGTCGCGGTATTCCATCTGCATCACCGACGAAGCGACCGAGATGCCGCGCTGCTTTTCAATCTCCATCCAGTCGCTGGTGGCGTGGCGCGCCGCCTTGCGCGCTTTCACCGATCCGGCGATGTTGATGGCGCCCGAGAACAGCAGCAGCTTCTCGGTCAGCGTGGTTTTGCCCGCGTCGGGGTGGGAAATGATGGCGAATGTGCGCCGGCGGCGCACTTGGTTGGAGAGTTCAGACATGGGCCGGGATTATCCCCTCCCCCTGCGCCGGGGGATAATTCAAAGATGCACCCAAAAGCCCTACTCGACGAATGCACCAACCTGATTGAACTTGTCTACAAATTTGAGCACCCCACCGACGGGGTGGTGTCTCGCTACTTTCGTGAGCACCGATCGCTTGGGCCCCGTGAGCGGGCCACCTTGTCTGACACGGTTTACGCCACCCTGCGCGAAAAATTGAAGTTCGAGTGGCTGGCTCGCTCGGGCAGTGGTTCCAAATGGCGCCGCCTAGCGATTTTGGGTTTTCCGGGCGACCGCGACTTTCTCAAAAGTGCGCTCACCGATGTGGAAAAGAACTGGCTGGACCACTGCGACGCCGTGACCGACGCAGACCTCATGGCACCCCACCGCCACAACCTGCCCGAATGGCTGGCCAGCGCCCTGCGCGAGCAGGTAGGCGCCGAGTTTGATGCCTTGGTGGCCAGCCTGAACCAGCCCGCGCCGCTGGATTTGCGCGTGAATGTGCTTAAGAAAAAGCGCGAAGGGGTGCTGGCCGAGCTGCGCCAAGCGGGTCTGGCCTGCGAGCCCACACCGTATTCCCCCATGGGCATCCGCTTGCAGGGCAAGCCGTCGTTGGCCAAACTGCCCGCTTTTGTGCAGGGCGACGTGGAAGTGCAAGATGAGGGTTCGCAACTGCTGGCTCTGCTGCTCGACGCCAAGCGCGGGGAGATGGTGGTGGATTTTTGCGCCGGTGCAGGTGGCAAAACGCTGGCCATTGGTGCGGCCATGCGCAACAGCGGGCGCCTGTATGCGTTTGACACGTCCGGTCACCGACTGGATGCCCTGAAACCTCGGCTGGCGCGCAGCGGCCTGTCCAACGTGCATCCGGTGGCTATTGCGCACGAGCGCGACGACCGCATCAAACGCCTGGCCGGCAAGATTGACCGCGTGCTGGTGGACGCACCGTGCTCTGGCTTGGGCACGCTGCGCCGCAGTCCCGACCTGAAATGGCGCCAAAACCCCGACACCGTGGCTGCCCAAGCCGCCTTGCAGCAAGCCATATTGCACAGCGCAGCGCGCCTGCTGAAACCCGGTGGGCGTTTGGTTTACGCCACGTGCAGCCTGTTGCCCGCAGAAAACGAGGCGGTGGCGCAAGCCTTTGGCGCCGCCCATGCCGACTTTGAGGCGGTGCCGGTGGCTGGTTTACTGGAACTGGCCCAAGTGCCCCAGGCGTCATCGCTGTGTCTTGGTGATGCGGGCGAAATGTTGCGTTTGTGGCCACATCGGCATGCAACAGACGGCTTTTTTGCGGCTGTCTGGCGCAAGAAGACTTGAAAAAATCCATAAAAGACTGATGTTGATCAGAACCGATGCGCGCCGATGCAAGCAAGATTTGGTGTTTTGAACCCCCAGCATTAAAATCCAATACCTTTTTGGCGTGCCCCCGCCTGAGGATCTAATCGCCAAGTTTTCGCCGCTGTTGGGCGGCCATTTAGGACATCCATGTTTACCGATTCCGGATTTTTCTCTACGCTGTGGGACGGTGTGATTCAGCAGTTGGCCCACGGAGTAACCGAGGCCAGTGGTTGGCAGATTTTTCTGGTGACCTTGGTGTTCACGCACATCACCATCGCCAGCGTCACCATCTACTTGCACCGCCACCAAGCGCACCGTTCGCTGGATCTGCACCCCATCGCCTCGCATTTCTTCCGGTTTTGGCTCTGGCTGACGACGGGCCAAGTCACCAAAGAGTGGGCGGCCATTCACCGCAAACACCACGCCAAATGCGAGCAGGCCGAAGATCCGCACAGCCCACACGTCTACGGCATCAAAAAAGTGCTGTTTGAAGGCGCCGAACTGTACCGAGCCGAATCCAAAAACAAAGAAACCATGGCCCGTTATGGCCATGGCACCCCCGACGACTGGATCGAGCGCAATCTGTATACGCGCTACTCCTGGGAGGGTGTGGGGCTGATGTTGATCATCAACGTGGCCCTGTTCGGCGCCGCTGGCCTGACAGTCTGGGCGGTGCAAATGGCCTGGATTCCCATCACCGCCGCCGGCATCATCAACGGAGCTGCTCACTATTGGGGCTACCGCAACTTTGAAGCTACCGACGCCAGCACCAATGTGTCGCCTTGGGGCATTTTGATTGGCGGCGAAGAACTGCACAACAACCACCACACTTATCCCACTTCAGCCAAGCTGTCGGTGAAGCCCTATGAGTTTGACATTGGTTGGATGTACATCCGCATGATGCAGATGGTGGGCTTGGCCACCGTGAAAAAGACGCCACCCAAAATGGCTTACGGTGAAGTTAAGCCCGTGGCCGACGAAAAAACCCTGGAAGCCATCATTGCCAACCGCTACGAAGTCATGGCTGGTTACGCCCGCAAAATGCGTGATGTCTTCCAACACGAGGCGGCCACACCCAAAGTGGACGCCAACGTGCTCAAGACCGCCAGCCGCTGGCTGCATCGCGATGCCGACAAAGTGCCCGCCGCCGCCATTGCGCAGCTGAGCCAAGCCCGCGCCGCTTACCCGGTTTTGGACAAAATGGTGGTCATGCGCGAAGAGTTGCGCCAAATCTGGCTCAACACCTCACATTCCCGCGAGCAACTGGCGGCTGACCTGCAAGCTTGGTGCCGCCGTGCCGAGGAGAGCGGTATTGCAGCCCTGCGCGAATTCTCGATCCAGCTGCGTTCCGCCCGCGCCTGACTTTCCCTTGCACCCGCGCTGCTTCAGCGGCGCGTTTTTCTCTTGTAGTTTGAGTTGGTGCAGACAACAAAAAAGCCGCTGTTTTCACAGCGGCTTTTTTGTTGGAGCGATCGGGCTGAATTACTTCAGCTTGATTTCTTTGTAGTTCACGTGCTTGCGAGCTTTTGGATCAAACTTTTTGATCAACATTTTCTCGGGCGTGGTCTTTTTGTTTTTGGTGGTGGTGTAGAAGTGGCCGGTACCCGCAGTGGATTCCAGCTTGATTTTTTCGCGTCCGCCTTTGGTTGCCATGTTGTGTGCTCCTTAAGCTTGGCCGCGTGCGCGCAGGTCTGCGAGCACGGCATCAATACCGTTTTTGTCGATCAGGCGCAAAGCAGCGCCGGAAACGCGAAGACGCACCCAACGGTTTTCGCTCTCAACCCAGAAACGGCGGTATTGCAGGTTCGGCAGGAACCTGCGCTTGGTTTTGTTGTTGGCGTGGGAAACATTGTTCCCAACCATGGGCTTCTTGCCCGTTACTTCGCAGACGCGTGCCATAAGGACACTCCGATCATTTTCTAACAGCTGTTTGCCGTGGACCTGCGCTGTACAGCAACAAGCCGTGTCTGGCATACCAGCCTCACCTCGCCAGAATAGGGTGGCGGTAACCCGAATCTTGCTGCACAGAGCTAAGCGAAAGCCCAACATCTGGGAAATTGCAGCAAAGCCTTGAATTATAGCCTTGGGTCGGGAGTCGCCCCAGACGCGTTCTTACAGATTATTTTGCTCCAAGTAGCGCTGGGCATCCAAGGCGGCCATGCAGCCGGTGCCTGCGCTGGTGATGGCCTGGCGGTAAATGTGGTCCTGCACATCGCCTGCGGCGAACACGCCAGGCACGCTGGTCATGGTAGCCATGCCTTTGAGGCCTGACTGGGTGACGATGTAGCCGTCTTGCATCTCCAGTTGGCCTTGAAAAATACCGGTATTGGGACTGTGTCCGATGGCAATGAAGCAGCCTTTGACGGTCACGTCTTCGGTGGCGCCGGTTTGTACGTTCTTGAGCCGAACACCCGTGACACCGGTGTTGTCACCCAGCACTTCGTCGAGCGTGCTGTGCAGCTTGAGTTCAATCTTGCCCGCAGCCACTCTTTCCATCAATTTGTCGATCATGATGGCTTCGGCCTTGAACGTGTCGCGGCGGTGGATCAGGTACACCTTGCTGGCGATGTTGGAGAGGTACAGTGCTTCTTCCACTGCGGTGTTGCCTCCACCCACCACGCTGCAAATTTCATTGCGGTAGAAAAAACCGTCGCAAGTCGCGCAGCCGGAGACGCCCTTGCCCATGAACGCTTCTTCTGACGGCAAGCCCAGGTATTTCGCCGAGGCGCCGGTGGCAATGATCAAGGCATCACAGCTGTACTCGTCGCTGTCGCCTTTGAGGATGAAGGGACGTTTTGAAAAATCGACGGTGTGGATGTGGTCGAACACAATCTCGGTCTTGAAACGCTCGGCGTGAGCCAGGAAACGCTGCATGAGTTCGGGACCTTGAACGCCGTCAACGTCGGCCGGCCAGTTGTCCACCTCGGTGGTGGTCATCAGCTGACCACCCTGGGCGATTCCGGTGATCAGCATCGGGCTCAAATTGGCGCGTGCTGCATACACGGCCGCTGTATAACCGGCTGGGCCTGATCCAAGGATAAGAACTTTTGTATGCTTCATGATTTGCGCCTTGGTGATGGTGCGTAGTAAGTGGTTTAGAGTATTCGGTTAGAAACTGTAGACAATGCCATTCAAGCCATCCCTGCACGGGACATGGAAGAGTCTTTACGGCATTGTATGAAACAGCGCTGCGCACGCAGCCTGACCAGAGGAATTAACGTATGTCCATTCTCTCCAATCTGGACTTGATCCGCCGGGTTCCCTTGTTTTCAACCCTCACCCAGGCACAGGCAGAATCTGTGGCAGCGGCCGTGATCAAGCGCCGTTTCAAGCGCGGTGAATGCATCGTTGAACAGGATAAAAAGTCCAACTTCTTGGCGATTGTGTTGACAGGGCGCGCACGCGTACTGACCACCGACGTCCGTGGTCGAGAGGTTATTTTGGCCACGATGAATCCAGGCGACTATGTGGGTGAGATGAGCCTGATTGACAACCTGCCGCACTCGGCCACGGAGCGTGCTGAGGTGCAGACCGATGTGTTGATCTTGGGACGTCCCGAGTTCGCCCGTTGTCTGCCCGAGAACTCATCAATGGCGTATGCGGTGATGAGAGGCTTGGTTCAGCGCTTGCGACATGCCGACCGCAAGATCGAATCGCTGGCGCTGATGGATGTGTACGGTCGGGTGGCGCGCGCCTTGCTGGAGTTTGCGCAGCCAGGTAAGGACGGGCAGTTGACGATCCGCGACCGCGTTTCGCGCCAAGATGTGGCCAAGATGATCGGTGCTTCGCGTGAAATGGTCAGCCGTGTCATGAAAGACTTGGAAGATCGCGGATTCATTGAGGTGGCCGAAGACGGCAGCACAATCATCAAGAACGGCCTGAACATGCTCGGTTGAACTTTTGGACGGAACACCCCGTCTTCCACAGCCTCCCAGAGAAGGGCCAAAGCCTTGGGTTAAGCTTGCTTCAGGAAGACCTTGAAGCTTATGACCTTTTCATTGAACACACTCAACGCCGACCGTGCCAGCGCTGCACCGGTGGGGGTGGCTCGTTTTGCCCAGGAAATTGGATTGGTGCTTGGCGCTGCCGCGCTGGCCTTTTGGCTCTTAGCGCTGTCCAGCCATTCGCTCGCCGATCCGGCATGGAGCACCACCGGAACGCAGTTGGAGGTGGACAATTGGGGTGGGCGTTTTGGGGCGTTGCTGGCCGATGGCAGCTATTACTTGCTAGGTTTCTCGGTGTGGTGGTGTTTTCTTGCCGGTTTGCGGGCCTGGTTGGCCACTTTGGCTCGGTGGATTCGGGGGCAACAGGGTGACGAAGGGAGCGATGAGGGCTCTGCTGAGATTTTGGTTACCCGCTGGGGCCAACTCTGGAGCCGCAGAAACGTTTTCTGGATAGGCTTGGTGGTGCTGCTCGCTTCAAGCGCTGTGCTGGAGTGGACCCGTATGTACCGTTTGGAGCATGTGCTACCGGGCCATGCTGGGGGCGTGATCGGCCACACGCTGGGGCCTCTGGCGACGCGCTGGCTTGGGTTTACCGGTTCGGCGCTGGTCATGCTTGCTTTGCTTGTGCTGTGTTTGCCTCGGGTGTTTCGATTTTCTTGGGGTCACTGGGCTGAGCGGGTCGGATCTGAGCTTGATGGCTGGTTTGCATCAAGACGCGAGAAGCGCGAGGCGGTGGAAGACCACCGCATTGGTGAGCGGGCCGCCCGCGAACGTGAAAAGGTGGTGAAGGTCGAGCGGGTGGAGATTGAGGAGCTTCACCCCGCACCTGTTGTGGTTGAACCCACAATGGTCAACGTGCCCAAGAGTGAGCGAGTTGCCAAAGAGCGGCAAAAGCCGCTGTTCCATGAAATCACCGACAGCAAATTGCCGCAGGTTGACTTGTTGGACAGTGCACCGCTGAACCAACCCGGTGTGGACAGTCAGACGCTGGAGATGACCAGTCGCCTGATTGAGAAAAAGCTCAAGGATTTTGGTGTGGAGGTGCGCGTGGTGGCTGCAGCGCCCGGCCCTGTGATCACGCGGTATGAGATCGAGCCCGCCACCGGCGTGAAGGGGTCGCAAATCGTGAATCTGGGGCGTGACCTGGCGCGTTCGTTGTCGCTGGTGTCGATCCGTGTGATCGAGACCATTCCTGGCAAGAACCTGATGGCACTGGAGTTGCCCAATGCCAAGCGGCAGATGATCAAGCTCAGCGAAATTCTGGGCTCGGCGGTGTACAACGATGCCAAGTCGATGCTGACCATGGGACTGGGCAAAGACATTGGTGGCCAGCCCATCGTGGCCGATCTGGCCAAGATGCCGCACTGCCTGGTGGCGGGCACCACGGGTTCGGGCAAGTCGGTGGGTATCAATGCCATGATTTTGTCGTTGCTGTACAAAGCCGACGCCAAGGACGTGCGTCTGCTGCTGATCGACCCGAAGATGCTGGAGATGAGCGTTTACGAGGGCATTCCGCACTTGCTGGCGCCTGTGGTCACCGACATGAAGCACGCCGCCAACGGCCTGAATTGGTGTGTGGCCGAAATGGAGAAGCGCTACAAGCTCATGAGCAAGATGGGTGTGCGCAACCTGGCGGGCTACAACGCCAAGCTTGACGAAGCCAAGGCCCGCGGTGAGATCATTGGCAACCCGTTCAGCCTCACGCCCGATCAACCAGAGCCGCTGGAGCGCCTGCCCTACATCGTGGTGGTGATCGACGAGTTGGCCGACCTGATGATGGTGGTGGGCAAGAAAATTGAGGAGCTGATTGCCCGCTTGGCGCAAAAGGCGCGCGCGGCTGGCATCCACCTGATATTGGCTACCCAGCGTCCCAGCGTGGACGTGATCACCGGCTTGATCAAGGCGAACATTCCCACACGCCTGTCGTTTCAGGTCAGCAGCAAAATTGACAGCCGCACCATTTTGGACCAGATGGGTGCTGAGAGTTTGTTGGGCATGGGCGACATGCTTTACATGCCGTCAGGCACCGGTTTTCCGATCCGGGTGCACGGCGCTTTTGTGAGCGACGACGAGGTGCATCGCGTGGTGGCTTACCTGAAACAGCAGGGCGGAGAGCCCAATTACATCGATGGTGTGTTGGAGGCGGCCGGTGAGGGCGATGGGTCTGATGCATCTGGCGAAGGCGGCGAGGGCGGCGGTGAAAAAGACGCGCTCTACGACCAGGCGGTTGAAATTGTCCTGAAGGACCGCAAGGCCAGTATCTCTTACGTACAGCGCAAGCTGAAGATTGGCTACAACCGGGCGGCTCGTCTGCTCGAAGACATGGAAAACGCCGGCCTGGTGAGCGCGCTCACATCCAGCGGCCAGCGCGACATTTTGGTGCCTGGGCGCAACGAATGAGGCGCCGATGCAACCTTGTGAATGCCAGTGGGTCTGACTTGCCATGATCAAAACATTTATCACAACCGCCGCGCTCGCGCTGACCAGCTTCACAACGCAGGCCGATGGTCTGCAAGATCTTGAAAAATTCCTGCGCGAAGTCAACAGCGCGCAGGCCAGCTTCACCCAAGTGGTCACCTCGCCCAAGCGCACCGGCGAAACCGTGGCACGCAGCAAGACGTCCAGCGGGCGTTTTGAATTTTTGCGGCCCAACCGGTTCCGGTTTGAATACACCCAGCCGTTTGAACAGACCATTGTGGCCGATGGTCAGACGCTGTGGCTCTACGACGTGGACCTGAACCAGGTGACGGCCCGCCAGCAGCAAGAGGTGTTGGGCAGCACGCCCGCCGCCCTGATTGCGGCGGGCACCGACATGCGGGCCTTGTCGCAAGCCTTCGAGCTGAAGGCGGCGCCTGCGCACAACGGCATGGAGTGGCTGGAAGCCCGTCCACGCGCCCAAGATGGCCAGTTGCACAGCGTGCGTGTGGGTTTCCGCCAAGGTCAGCTTACGGCGCTGGAGATTGCCGACAGCCTGGGGCAGCGCTCGGTGCTCACCTTCAGCCAGTGGCAGGGCAATGCACCGCTGACGGCCGAGCGCTTTCGCTTCCAGGTGCCTGTGGGCGTCGATGTGATCCGGCCCTGAGCCTGGCGTTTTCTGCTTGTGAGCACAGCCGCACCCCAGCACACGCCCATGGCCGAGCGCCTGCGCCCGCGCACGCTGGCCAGCGTTATCGGGCAGCAGCACCTGCTGGGCGAGGGCATGGCGCTGCGTCTGGCGTTCGAATCGGGCCAGCCGCACAGTTGTATCCTTTGGGGTCCGCCTGGGGTGGGCAAGACCACCATTGCGCGGCTCATGGCCGATGCGTTTGATGCCCAATTCATCACCATCAGTGCTGTGCTGGGGGGTGTAAAAGACATCCGCGAAGCGGTGGACAAAGCCGAGGCCGCGCGCGATGGTCTGCACCCACAGCGCACCATCGTGTTTGTGGACGAGGTGCACCGCTTCAACAAAAGTCAGCAAGACGCGTTTTTGCCGCACGTGGAAAGCGGGCTGTTCACTTTCATTGGTGCCACCACCGAAAACCCGTCGTTTGAAGTCAATTCGGCCTTGCTCTCAAGGGCTGCGGTGTATGTATTGCAGCCCATGGGTGAAGAAGATTTGCGCCAGATCATCGGCCGTGCCCAGACCATTCACGCGGTGCCGCCGCTGCAAGCGGCTGCGGCCGACCGCCTGATTGCCTATGCTGACGGCGACGCTCGGCGCCTGCTGAACACGCTGGAAACCCTGGCGGTCGCTGCTGGGCGCGAAAAGCGGTCCGAGGTGACCGACGACTGGCTGCTGCGTGTGCTGGGCGAGCGCATGCGGCGCTACGACAAGGGCGGCGAGCAGTTTTACGACACCATCAGTGCGCTGCACAAAAGCGTGCGCGGTTCCGATCCCGACGCCGCGCTGTACTGGTTTGTCCGTATGCTCGACGGCGGTGCCGACCCGCGATACATGGCGCGCCGGTTCATCCGCATGGCGAGTGAAGACATCGGCCTGGCCGATCCGAGAGCGCTGCGGCTTGCGCTGGATGCGGCCGAGGTGTACGAGCGCTTGGGGACGCCAGAAGGAGAGTTGGCGCTGGCCGAATGTGTGGTCTACCTGGCCGTGGCACCCAAGTCCAACGCAGTCTACAAAGCGTTGAATGAAGCCAAGGCCTTTGTGAAGAAAGATGGCACCCGCCCGGTGCCCATGCACCTTCGCAATGCACCCACCCAACTCATGAAGCAACTGGACTACGGAAAAGACTACCGGTATGCCCATGATGAGGCTGATGGCTTCGCCGCAGGCGAGAATTATCTTCCCGAGGGTATGGCCGCACCGGGTTTTTACCGTCCGGTCGAGCGTGGACTGGAGATTCGCATCGCCGATAAGCTGCGCGAACTCAAAAAACTGAACAATCAAAAAAACTAATGCAAGACCAATCGCACTGATGCAGGGCGGTTTGAAATATGGAAATCAGGGTAAACCCTTGCGCTATAAGGGCTTACACGCATGGGGGCCCTCAAAACGCCTAGCTACAATCCCGATTCAACCCGCAGCCTTCCCTGTACACAGGGCGAGCTTGGCGGGTTTTTTGCTAAGTTGAAACAGGCCAGTCCGGGCAACCCGCCCGAGCCTGTCAAAAACACGGAGAAATTTCATGGACACCTTGCTTCAGCAGATCATCAACGGTCTGGTGCTGGGCAGCATGTACGCGCTGGTGGCGTTGGGCTACACCATGGTGTACGGCATCATCGGGCTGATCAACTTTGCGCACGGCGACGTGCTCATGATCGGCGCGCTCACCAGTTGGACCATCATCGCGGGTATGCGCGAATCCATGGTGGGAGTGCCGGGCTGGATGATTTTGTTGATGGCCACCATCATCGCCATGGTGGTGTGTGCGGCGCTGAACTTCACCATCGAGAAGCTGGCTTACAGGCCGCTGCGCAATTCGCCCCGACTGGCTCCGCTCATCACAGCCATAGGCATGTCGATCCTGTTGCAGACGATCGCCATGATCATCTGGAAGCCGAACCCCAAGCCCTATCCCTCAATGCTCTCGAGTGAGCCCATTCAAATCGGTGGCGCTGTGATCTCATTGACGCAGATCGTCATTCTGGCCACCACCGCCATCGTGCTGGCGCTGCTGATGTGGATAGTCAACCGCACCAACTTGGGCCGCGCCATGCGCGCCACCGCCGAAAACCCCCGGGTGGCCGCGCTCATGGGCATCAAGCCCGACGTGGTGATTTCCGCTACCTTCATCATTGGCGCCATGCTGGCAGCGATTGCCGGCGTGATGTGGGCGTCCAACTATGGCACGGTGCAGCACGCCATGGGCTTCATGCCCGGCCTCAAGGCTTTCGTGGCGGCGGTCATGGGTGGCATTGGCAACCTTGGAGGTGCCGTGCTGGGTGGTTTGCTGCTGGGGTTGATTGAGGCTCTGGGCGCCGGTTATCTGGGCAAGCTCACGGGCGGTTTCCTGGGCAGCCAGTACACCGACATCTTTGCCTTCATCGTGCTGGCCCTGGTGTTGACCCTGCGTCCTTCCGGGCTGCTGGGCGAGCGTGTGGCCGACCGCGCCTGACCGACAAGGAGCTCCATCATGTTGAAATCCAAAGCTTTCAAGTTGGTCGCCTTCGTGGCGCTGGGCGCGGCCCTGCTGCTGCTGCCCATCGTGCTGCAAGCCACCGGGAGCAACTCCTGGGTGCGCATCATTGATGTCGCCTTGCTGTATGTCCTGCTGGCCCTTGGCTTGAACATCGTGGTCGGCTACGCCGGCCTGCTGGATCTGGGCTTCATCGCCTTCTTTGCCGTGGGAGCCTATATGTACGGCTTGCTGGCATCGCCGCACTTGAGCGAGAACTTTGCTTACATCGCAGCCATGTTCCCCAATGGCCTGCACATGAATTTCTGGCTGGTCATGATCTTGGCGGGGTTCGTGGCCGGGGTGGTCGGGCTCATACTGGGCGCGCCTGTGCTCAAGCTGCGAGGCGACTACCTGGCCATCGTCACCTTGGGTTTCGGCGAGATTGTGCGCATCTTCATGCTCAACCTAGACCGTCCGATCAACCTGACCAACGGCCCCAAGGGCATCAGTAACATCGATGCGGTTTCGGTATTCGGACACAGCATGAGCCAGCGCCTTACGGTGTCGCTCGGCGACTGGAGCTACACCTTCCAGCCCGTGACGCTGTACTACTACCTGATCCTGAGCTTTGTGTTGATAGCCATCGTCATCGCCTACCGACTGCAGGATTCGCGCATTGGTCGTGCTTGGATGGCCATTCGCGAAGATGAAATTGCGGCCAAGGCCATGGGCCTGAACACCCGCAACCTCAAGCTGGCCGCTTTCGGCATGAGTGCCACTTTTGGTGGCATGGCTGGCGTGCTGTTTGCGTCCTTCATGCGTGGCGTCTACCCGGAGTCCTTCATTCTGATGGAGTCGGTGATGGTGGTGGCCATGGTGGTGCTGGGTGGACTGGGACACATTCCGGGCGTGATTCTGGGTGCGCTGGTGCTGGCTGGGCTGCCCGAATTGTTGCGGCACGTGGCCCACCCCCTCACCGCCATGACCGATGGTCGCTTGGGGCCAGAGATCCTGCGCCAGTTGCTGATTGCGTTGGCCATGATCGTCATCATGTTGATGCGCCCGAAGGGCTTGTGGCCCTCGCCCTCGCACGGCAAATCTCTGAGCAAGTGAATAAGGCGAACCATGTCTGAAACCATTCTGAAAGTCGCCAATGTCTCCAAACGCTTCGGGGGCTTGCAGGCCCTGAGCGATGTGGGTATTGACATCAAACGCGGGCAGGTCTATGGCCTGATCGGTCCCAACGGCGCCGGCAAAACCACGTTCTTCAACGTGCTGACGGGCCTGTACACGCCCGACGGTGGCACCTTTGAGCTGGCCGGCAAGCCTTACACGCCCACGGCTGTGCACGAGGTGGCCAAGGCAGGCATCGCGCGCACGTTCCAGAACATCCGGCTGTTTGCGGAAATGACAGCGCTGGAAAACGTGATGGTCGGGCGCCACGTGCGCACGCACTCGGGGTTGATCGGGGCCATACTCCGCACCCCAGGGTTCAAGCGAGAAGAGGCCGAGATCGCACAGCGCGCACAGGAACTGCTGGATTACGTGGGCATTGGCAAGTTTGCCGACTACAAGTCGCGCACACTCAGCTACGGGGACCAGCGCCGTCTGGAAATTGCCCGCGCGTTGGCCACCGATCCCCTGCTGATCGCGCTCGACGAACCGGCCGCCGGCATGAACGCCACCGAAAAGGTCATGTTGCGCGAACTGATCGACCGCATCCGCAACGACAACCGCACCATTTTGTTGATCGAACACGATGTGAAGCTGGTCATGGGCCTGTGCGACCGCGTGACCGTGCTGGACTACGGCAAACAACTTTCTTCGGGAACGCCTGCCGAAGTGCAGAGCGACCCCAAGGTGATTGAAGCCTATCTCGGCACCGGCGGAGCTTGAGGAAAGAACAACATGGCAAACACATTACTTAAAATCAGCGGTCTGAAAGTCTCGTACGGCGGTATCAAGGCCGTCAAGTGCGTTGACCTGGAGGTGCGAGAAGGCGAACTGATCTCGCTGATCGGCTCCAACGGTGCCGGCAAGACCACCACCATGAAGGCGGTCACGGGCTCACTCGCCTTTGAAGGTGGCGACATCGAATACATGGGCAAAAGCATCAAGGGCAAAGGCGCTTGGGACTTGGTTAAACAAGGCTTGGCCATGGTGCCGGAAGGCCGTGGGGTGTTCACCCGCATGACCATCACCGAAAACCTGCAGATGGGCGCCTACATCCGCACCGACAAGGCAGGTATTGCCAACGACATTGAGCGTATGTTCGGCATCTTCCCGCGCCTGCGCGAACGCAAAGACCAACTGGCCGGCACCATGAGTGGCGGTGAACAGCAGATGCTGGCCATGGCACGCGCCCTCATGAGCCAGCCCAGGGTGTTGCTGCTGGACGAACCGTCCATGGGCTTGTCACCCATCATGGTGGACAAGATTTTTGAAGTGGTGCGCGACGTGTCGGCCCAAGGCGTGACGGTGTTGCTGGTGGAGCAAAACGCCCAGCGCGCGCTGCAAATTGCCGACCGTGGCTATGTGATGGATTCGGGTGAAATCACCATGACCGGCAGCGGCAAAGACCTGTTGGTCGATCCCAAGGTGAAAGAAGCCTATCTGGGTCATTGAAGGCAGGCGCGCGCCGGTGTCGGCAGCGCAGGGACAGGGAACTAAAATGCAGGGTTTTGTGTGATGTCTGAGTGGCGCTTACAAAGTGCCGCTGCTCCACCCCGATCTGCCCGCTGGGCAACCACCTGTTCCTTTTATGTCCCAAGCCACACCCAACAGCCCTGCCGCCGATACCGCCGTGAGCGGTGCCCACCACGCGTTTGATGACAACCAGTTGATCGTCGAGCGCCGTGAAAAGCTCAAGGCCCTGCGCGACGCGCAGCAGCAGGGCAAAGGCGTTGCGTTCCCCAACGACTTCAAACCGTCGGACAAAGCAGCGGGGTTGTTCGTGTTGCATGGCGACGCCACCAAGGAAGAGTTGGAGGCCAACCCGTCGCGTGCTCGTGTGGCTGGGCGCATGATGCTCAAGCGCGTCATGGGCAAGGCCAGCTTTGCCACGTTGCAGGATGCTTCGTTCGGCCCTTCGGGTGGCCGTATCCAGATCTACCTGAACACCGACAGCGTGGGTACAGAGATGCTGGAGACCTTCAAGCACTGGGACCTGGGCGACATCGTGGCCGCTGAAGGCGTGCTGTTCAAGACGCGCACCGGCGAGCTGACCATCCACGCCGACAGCATTCGCCTGATCACCAAGAGCCTGCGCCCGCTGCCCGACAAGTTTCACGGTATCCACGACCAAGAGATCAAGTACCGCCAGCGTTATGTGGACCTGATGACAGACGAGACCGCGCGCAAGCGCTTCGTTACCCGCAGCCAAGCGCTGTCCAGCATCCGCGAATACATGGTCAGCCACGGCTTTCTGGAAGTGGAAACGCCCATGCTGCACCCGATCCCCGGCGGTGCCAACGCCAAGCCGTTCAAGACGCACCACAACGCGCTGGACCAGGAGATGTTTTTGCGCATCGCGCCCGAGCTGTACCTCAAGCGCTTGCTGGTGGGCGGGTTTGACCGCGTGTTCGAGATCAACCGCAACTTCCGCAACGAAGGCATCAGCGTCCGCCACAACCCCGAGTTCACCATGATGGAGTTCTACGCGGCGTACTGGAATTACCACGACCTGATGGACTTCAACGAGCAACTGATCCGCCATGTGGTGCGTCAGGTGCATGGCGACACGCCGCTGACCTACAACGGCAAGCCGGTAGATGTGTATTCGCCGTTCGAGCGCCTAACCATCCGTGAAGCGATTTTGAAATACACCGAGGCGGGTGAGGGCGTGGACAGTGCCGAGTGGCTGATCCCGGCACTGCGCAAACTGGGTATGAGCGAGGCCAAGCACCAGCTGAGCACACGCAGTTTGGCCAGTTTGCAGGTGCTGTATTTTGAGGAAACGGTGGAAGAGAAGCTCTGGAATCCGACCATCATCATGGAGCACCCGACCGAAATCTCGCCGCTGGCCCGCGCCAACGACGACCGCCCTGAGGTGACCGAGCGCTTCGAGCTGTACATCACCGGCCGCGAGTTCGGCAACGCGTTCTCCGAGCTGAACGACGCCGAAGACCAGGCTGCACGCTTCCACGCGCAGGTGTCAGCCAAGGACGGCGGCGACGAAGAAGCCATGTACTACGACGCCGATTTCATCCGAGCACTCGAATACGGCATGCCCCCGGCCGGCGGCTGCGGCATCGGCATCGACCGTTTGATGATGCTGCTGACCGACAGCTCCAGCATCCGCGACGTGATTTTGTTCCCAGCGCTGCGCCGGGAGGTTTGATCGGTTCTGACGGACGGCTCGGCGGGATTTCCTGCAAAGCCGTCCGCACAGAGGTCATACATTCAGTGTCTGGATGTTTCTGCGTTTGTCCTTGCGCAGTTCGTCCAGGCTGCTGCGCATCCACTCCAAGTGGGCGCGGGCGTCTTGCTGCAAGTCAAGGTCGTTTTTGGGCAGCAGGGCCAGCACCACTTTGAAACGCAGCGTGGCGCCCACAGGCAGCTGGTACGAAGGGCGCAAGCCCCCAGCCACGATGCTGGTGGCAGCAGCCACTGCTTGTGCTGCCCGCACCGGGCCCTCCATGAGCAACATGAAGCTGCTGTTGTCCACCCGGGCGGCGTTGTCCACGTCGCGTGCCACCGAGCGCAGCAGCGAGCCCGTGAGCACCAAAGCGCGGTCGGCCACTTCCCGTCCGTGCTCCTCTTCAAACCAAGCGTGGTTGTCCAGATCGATCAGCAGCAGCGCAATGTGGTGCTTGTAGCGCTGGGCGCGCACCAAGCTGTCGTGCAGGCGCAGCATGCCGTTGTGGCGGTTGGTCAAGCCGGTGAGGGGTTCGGTCAATGCCAGCGCCTGCGCGCGCGTCTGGGCTTCGTGCTGCATGGACGAGCGCTGCAACAGACCGTAGATCAGCAGCGGTGCTTCAATTGCAGCGGCGATCACCATGCCGTATTGCGACAAAAAGCCCCACGACATCAGGTCGAAATTGCGCAAAATGGGCAGCGTGCCGGTCATCAGCACCGGCAGAATGCCCAGCGCGATCCACCGCACCCAGCGGTCGCCCGTGCGCCAGGCAGTCCACAGCATGGCGTAGACCAGCACCATCGTCAGGGCACCGGCGGTGGTGATGGCCAGCAGGGTTTCGCTGCTGGGGCGGAACACGTCCCAGGCGGTCAGCACCATCAGCACA
>JAUXXN010000139.1 GCA_030684755.1 Hydrogenophaga sp. | reverse complement strand
AAAGACCACGCCATGATGCTCGTGGAACACGATATGGATGCCGTCTTTGCGCTCGCCGACCAACTCACCGTGATGGTCAACGGCCAGGTGATCGCCAGCGGCACGCCCGCGCAGGTGCGCGCAGACCCGACTGTGCAAGCCGCCTATCTGGGCGAGGAACACTGAACATGAGCACCGCGCAGGGCCGCCCCAAGCGAGCTCGCACCGCAGTGCGAAGCACCGAGGATATCCATTGAGCACCCCGCTGATCCAGGCCACCGGCCTGAACACCCACTACGGCGCCAGCCACATCCTGCGCGGCGTCAATTTCACAGTTGGCGCAGGCCAGACCATCGGCCTCATGGGCCGAAACGGCATGGGTAAAACCACCCTGCTCAAGTCCATCATGGGCCTCGTCAAACCCAGCGGTGGCAAAGTCCACATCAAAGGCAGAGACATGACGGGCGCGTCCACCTTTGAAATTGCCCGCATGGGCCTGGCCTATGTGCCCGAAGGACGCGGCATTTTTGGCAACCTGAGCGTTCGTGAAAACCTGGTGATGGCCGCCCGATCAGGCACCCGGGGCCAACGCGACTGGACCTACGAGCGCGTGCTCGACACCTTCCCGCGCCTGGCCGAGCGCCTGAACCACGGTGGCCAGCAACTCAGCGGCGGCGAGCAACAGATGCTCACCATCGGCCGTGCACTGATGACCAACCCCGACGTGCTCATCTTGGACGAAGCCACCGAAGGCCTCGCCCCGCTGATCGCCCGCGAAATCTGGCGCATTTGCGGCGTCATCCGCGAAAGCGGCATCAGCAGCGTCATCGTGGACAAAAACTGGAAGCACGTCACCCAGATCACCGACCGCAACGTGATTCTGGTCAAGGGCGAAGTGGCGTTTGAAGGCAGTTCGGAAGAGCTGCTGGCCAAACCGGAATTGCTGGAGCAGTACCTCGGGGTTTGAGGTGCTTTCGGCCTACTAGGCCAATTCGTTCAAGACTAAGGCTGAGTACACAAGGGTTACAAGTTGTGCCTTTGCCGCACGCCACAAGTGCGTGATTTTCCTACTCATCCTAATTCATTTGATTCAGTGGAATGCCCCTTCGTCATCAAAGGTAAAAGGCAAAGCCAAAAAACTCCTTGATGACTTGGAAAACATGCGCTGATGAACGATGTATTTCGGAAGTGAACTTCGACCTAAATTTGGAGGCTCCCCACAATTCTCACAAGTTTAGGGATCCTCAGATTTGAGATATCCAAGTCACTTCAAATGCCTGCAAGTGAGGCTGAAAAGTGCTTCCTCAGGCGATCGAACAACTCGGCAAATTGAACAGAAACATTTTTTTGACACATGGTAATAAACACTACCCTTGCCTGGTCATGATCCATAATTTGCAAGCATCCACTCTTTGGCCAAACTGATTTAGTAGAAAATCCATACGAAAAATATCGGCCGTTAGCGCACTTAACTTCGGACAACGAAAACCAATCAGCAGGATCTTTCGCTTTAATGTTCTCAAAAAAGTCATTCACATATTGCGCAACAGAAGTGCGAGGTGCGTATTGAGGATACGCCTGATAAGAAATTGAAACAGACGCATCCCCAGGCTGCCTGCTTTGTGGACTCCACTCGGTTGGAGAGGACAATCCAGCAAAAAAATATTCATCGTGATCAAGTTTGCAAAATTCATTCGATACTTTCCACCCAGCAGGAACTTCGATCCTGAATTTTATTCTCTTTACATAGTAAAGAAGTGAGGTTGAGAAATTTTTATCTCTCAATTCATTCAGTTGCTTTGCTTGATCCCATCTTTTATCTAGCTCTATTTGGATAATACTTGCGTTGGCGGCTTGAATTTTTATTGAATTAAACCTTATAAGTGATTCATCCGATGTGCCTAAATCAGCATACGCAAGGGAGCGCGTGATAGCTACCCGCAAACGAAAAACTTCCTCAGGTTGATACTTCGGCCCACAATTTTCCGTCATATCTAGGTATCTAATGGCCTCTCGCTCATTACCCATGCTTAGACAAGCGTCTGCGCAACTCAAAAGCGCTTCACCAAACTCTGGAACTATCTGAGCAACCAGACTTTCATACTTCAAAGTCAAGTGCTCCGAATTGGTGCAACGGCTCGCATACTTTGCCATGGAATGATAGACAAACGCTTGCAGCCCATCATAGTCAAACCGGCTTGTATCAGATCGAATTAGCCCCAACTCAGAAAGGTAATGATGCATTTCTTTTGAATTTATTTCACTTTCGTCGTAAACATACCCCCCATCACGATCTTCAAGGGGCACTCCAGAGGCATCCATCTTCAATTTTCGATACGATCCAATATCGGCATCTTTTGAGGCGTTCTCCACCATCGTCAGAGCAAAACTGTATTCTCTTTGAATCTTTGTTCTCACGTCAAAGTTTTTTTCATTGAAGATCAATGGGTCTTGGTAGATTTCAGCCAATAGCACTCTGGCACGAACCTCAATCCATTTTCCAGATGCAAAAATTAACCAGAAGTCCTTTCTATTCCGAAAAATGCGGTACAAGCTCAGAATAGCCAGAAATATATGCAACCGCCCTCCCAATTGCTTATGTGCATCTGCATTCAGATACGCAAAGTAGCGATCCTTCGGGAACATGGAAATCGCACATCTAAGCAGCCTCAGTGCCTGATGAAGCTGTTTTCTTTCGATTAATATCTGACCCAAGCACTTCAAATCATTTTGGAACCCTTGTCGATCAAATTTTGCTAATGATTTGAATCCCCTAAGTATCGCAGTAACGACTAAATCCAACTCCAAATCACCAATCGCAGAGCCTCGAAACTGGCTATCATATAGAATTACCACTCCGTTATGAATGGGCAAATTTGATTTAATAATAGACTCCACCAAACTTCTTGGCATTAAGGCCATTTCAAAAAAATACTCGATTTTCGGGTTTAATTTTGAATTCCATAGCAAACGCGCGATATCGTACACATCTCTTTGCTGCATCGATAGACTTTCACGATATGCCTCCCAAATTATTCCGTTCTTTGAAAGAAAATTTTCTGCATTTTCTGACGAAACTTTCTGCCCCTTAAACTCGTGTACAAATGCTGATAGTGTATCAAGCCTTCCATCAAACCCAGATCGAATAGTTTGAATGATGGATTCGTCCATTTCAATATTGAAATTGCTTGATAATTCCGAAAGTGCGTTAGAAAACTCAGTTTGATTAAGCTCATCTAAATCAACAATGGAGAAGTCACACTCAGACAGACGTGCAATAGCGCCATCAAGTGGCAAACGGTGGTTGTTGATAGTTACCACCATTCCCAGCACCTCTAGTTCCTTGCATAGTTTTGTCTTCAGTGCTATTAGGTTCGCTATTGAAGCCCCACCTGCTGAATACCGTTCCATAAAATCGTTGCCCGTGGATGGTGCATATCCTTGATCATAGTCATCTATCACCACGATGACTTTTCGAATGCTGCCCTTTTTGGGTATTGCTGAAAATTCGTCTACATA
>JAUXXN010000136.1 GCA_030684755.1 Hydrogenophaga sp. | reverse complement strand
TGGTTCGGCAGACTGGACCATTCCGAGTGCATTCTTCCAAGTACCGGGTTTCTCGATGGGCAAGGATGCAGCACCGCAAGTACCGGCCAAAGTCACCAAGGCTGCCAAAACAGCAACCAAGCCACCCGCCAAAACCGCCACAAAAGCCGCAACAAAACCCGTCGCCAAAAAAGCCGCAGCCAAAAAGACGGCACCGGCCAGCCGACGCTCCTGAACGGAACCACCGGGCCGTGGCGCGGTCGCAACCCCATGAAACTTTTTCCCTACGCACACGCCACCCACCCCCAATGGCGCATGGCCGCTGCCTTGGTGCTGGCTCAGTTGCGCGCCCAAATGGCGCTGCCCGACCACGCTGCGGCGCCTGCACTGGCGCTTCTCTACATCACCGATCACTATGCCAATGAAGCTGAAGCCATCTTGGCCCACCTGAGCGCAGAGCTGCCTGAGGTGACCGACTGGTCTGGGACCGTGGGTGTGGGTGTGGCCGCCAACAATGTGGAGTATTTCGACGAGCCCGCCATGGCCGTGATGCTGTGCGACCTGACTCCCAACCAATACCGTGTGTTCAGCGGTGTGGCACCTCTCTTGGCCAGCGGCCGCACATCGGGCTCTGACGGTTTTGTGGCCCACACCGCCTTGGTGCATGCCGACGGCAATACGCCCGAACTGGCCGAGCTGATCGCCGAGGTGGCTGAGCGCACATCCAGCGGCTACGTGTTTGGCGGCCTCGCTGCCAGCCGAAACAGTTCGGCGCAATTTGCCTTCAGCAGCACGGGTACCTTGCGTGGTCAAGGCGCGGCCAGTGGCGTTTTTCATGGTGGCCTGAGCGGCGTTGCCTTTGGCCCAACGGTGGATATAGTGTCGCGCGTGACCCAAGGTGCTCAGCCAGTGGCCCGCGAACGCACGGTGACCGAAGCCGACAGAAACCTGGTGCTCACGCTCGACGGCGAACCGGCGCTGGACGTGCTGTTGCGCGAGTTGCAGATTTCTTTGGACCAGCCCGAGCAGGCCATGCCGCGCCTGCGCGCCACGCTGGTGGGCCTCACGCCGCCCGCCAGTGGCGCGCCGACAGAGGGGGTGGCGACGCCCCGGCGTGGCCAGTTCGGCCCCGAGGTGACCGTGCGCCACCTCATCGGTCTGGACCCCGGGCGCCGGGGTGTGGCCATTGCCGATCTGGTACCTGTGGGCACGCGCCTGGCGTTTTGTGAACGCAACATGCAGGCTGCACGCGCCGACCTTACGCGGGTGTGCGCCGAGGTGCGTGAAGAGCTTGAACCTGAAGAGCTGAGCCTGTCCTTGGCCACCGCTTTGGCCTCCAGTGAGCCCGACGCCGCACCGCATCCGGCCCGGCGCATGGCCGGAGCGGTCTATGTGAGCTGTTCCGGCCGGGGTGGCCCCCACTTTGGTGGCCAAAGCGCCGAGCTGCAGATCGTGCGCCGTGCCTTGGGCGATGTGCCTTTGGTGGGGTTTTTCGCTGGCGGCGAAATTGCGCACCACCGGCTCTACGGATACACCGGTGTACTCACGGTGTTCACCATGCCCATGCCCGCCTGATTCCCCTGTGTGGGGGCGATGTTGGATTTGTAACGCCTTGTGAGAAGGCTCCGTTGGTCATCACCAGCCCCCGGCGGTCGGGCGCTGGTTTGCGGCGGCGACCTGCGCCCTTTAAAGTGGTTCTTAATTGCACGCAGGGGCGTGTATACATGCGACGTCGGATCGCCAGAGGATGAATGCAGTGGACCACTTTGATCAGTTCAGGGCCCAAGTGCCCACGGTCTTTGGACGCAGCCTAGACAGGGCGGTCGCGGAACTGCAGGCCCAGGGCGGGCCCCCGGGCGAATGGACGGTGCTGGATCGCAAGACCGCCGTCTGGGGCGATCTGCTGCGTCGCCGGGCCGACCTGTGCAAAGCGTTCTCACAGCGTCTGGACGATGTGGTTCAGGGCGCCGAGTTGGACTGGCCGCCCCAGTCCCGGCATGCCCTTTCCCCTGAGCAGGACATGGACCCTTTGCTGGACATGCAGGGACATGGAGCGTCGGCGTTGGCGCCCGTCCCGTTGGCGTCCTTGGGGCTGTTTGAAAATCCCGCATTGCTCTCGTCGTACCGGCGTTGTCTCGAATCGGTGAAACGGTGCGAACCGGACGATATGGTGCGACGTTTTGAGCGTTTGGCCACCCCACGGCATGGGTTGGCTCTGGCCTATCGGTTGATGGATGAGGCGTCCCCAGATCTGGCGACACTAGAGCGGCGCATGAAACACCTCGCGCCCGCACTGGTTGAAGAATTGCAGAGGCTGTACCGCCGCCTGTCGGGTGTGGCCCAGCGCAGCGATGTGGCAGCTTTGACTGCTTCGACGTCGTTTGACGACGAAGTCCTGCCCGCTTTGGACAGGCTGTGCCAGCCCGAGCACGCCCCCAAGCCAGCACTGCTCAAGGCATTTCTAAATCCCGCCCACGTCGGACTGAAGGCGCCGTTGCCAAGCCATTTTCGCGGGTTGGTTCAGACCCAGATGGAGGCTGTGACGGCTTCGACGCGGGCGCCGGGCGACCGCACGGGCAGCGCCAACATGACCGCTCCTGCGGGGGTGGGCAGTTCCCTCGATGAGTGCACCTGGGGCGTCTGGTCCCAGCCGTCGGCCCGCACCCTTCGCCTGCTGAGCCTCAAGGCCAGCGCCGAAACCTACGAACAGGTGGTGGCGCTTGACGTGGTGCGGGCCTTGGTAGGGCGACTGGCGGCCCACCCGTTGTTGTTGCGGCCCGTGGGTGAGGCACTTGTAGCCTTGGAGCCCATCTTGTTGCGGCTGGCGCGCGACGAGCCGCGCTTCATCACGCAACCCAGCCACCCGGCCCGGCGCTTGCTGGATGGTGTGTTGCACCGTGCGGTGGAGTACAACGACGCATCGACCCCCGCGTTTGTGGATTTCTATCGGTCGGTGCTGCAGGCCTTTTTGGAACTCCATGCGTTGCCCGAGGCGCGCAGCCCCGATTTTTTGCGCGTGCTGGATCGGTTGATGGTCACGTGGGACGCCAGCGATCAAGCCCTTCAAGCGCAGCAGACGCAGCGCTTGCAAGCGCTACGCCTGGCTGAGCAACGCCAGGCAATGGCCCAACAGATCGCTCAAGCGTGGTCACAGTTGCCCGAAATGGCCCACGCGCCTGAGGGGTTGGTGTCTTTTCTGCGCGACGAATGGTCAACGGTACTGGCTTGGCTGCGTTTGTCACCGCCTGACGACGGGCCGGATGCTCAGACATGCGAGCGCGCTGTGGCATCTCTGTTGTGGTGCGTTCAACCAGCCGTCTTGGCGCACGACGCTGACTCGGTGCACGTCGCGCTGCCCGAGTTGATGCTGACGTTGCGCCGAGGACTGGCCGCCATCGGCAGGCCCGAGGGGCCCGCGCAGGAACGCTTGGCCGCTTTGGAAGCGCTGTGCCAGCCGCCCACGCAGCCGAAACCCGCCGAGGAGGAGGCTTCCTCACAGGAAACCGGGCCAGTCCAGGGGACTGAGCCTCAGCCGACGCCGGACGTGCTGCCCGTGGCAGCGGTTGTTGTCGAGCCTGAGTCCATCGAGCCGAAGCGATCGGTGTACCGACCCGAGGAACCCTGGCTCGACCGCAGCGAGCTGATGTCTGCGGGCGTGGAAGAGGCTAGGCCGACCGACTTTTCCGAGCTGGGTGCACTGCGCCCTGACCCGACGGCCGAGGTGTCGGCTGTGTCCGAATTGAACGATGCGGCGGTGGATGAGGTCCTGGCAGGCTTGACGCTGGGTGCCTGGGTCGATCTGCTGTCGCAGGGCACCTGGTTGCGCGCGCAGCTGGTTTGGTCCAATAACACGCTCACCTTGTTCCTGTTCCACAGTGCCGGTGGCCGAACACACTCCATGAGCCGCCGCAGCTGTATCAAGCTCATCCAGGACCGCCGCTTGTCGTTGGTCAGCGCAGCGCCCGATGTGCAGCGGGCCATCGGGTCTATCGCCAACACGCAACCGGCCAATCTCTGATCGGCTGCGCGGCAGCGCCCACGAGCGCTGCGGGCTGGCGTGTCAGTCTGTAGTTGGCGCTGGGGTTTCGGGCGCAGCGTCTGTAGGGGTGCGGGCTGGGTCCGCGGTGTCTTGTGCCGCCACCGCCTTTTGGCGGGCCACCCTTGTGCGCGCGCGCTCCAGTGTTCGGTTGGCGTCCAGCACATGCATGCCGTACATGTCGGCGAACGCTTCCAGGGTTTTGCCGCTGGCGTCAAAGGCGCGCATCAACGCTTCTTCGCGGGCTGCGCGGCTGGCGGCTTCGGTCAGCGCGTCGTGGGTCAGTTGATTCACTTCTTCGTCTCGGCCATGCACGCGTTGGGCGTACTCGTCGCGCGGCAGGCCTGATGCCTCAAAGGCCTGCAAGATGCGCTGGCGCAGCTTGGGACGCAGGTCTTCGCGGCTGCGCGCACCCCGACGGCGAAA
>JAUXXN010000135.1 GCA_030684755.1 Hydrogenophaga sp. | reverse complement strand
ACGGGGCAGCCGGCAGCCAGCGCGGGCGCGACCTTGCGCGTGATCATGGCGAGCGGGAAGTTCCAGGGCGTGATGGCTGCGCAGACGCCGATGGGTTGCTTGAGCACCTTCAGGCGGCGGTTGTTGTCGAACTGCGGCAGGGTTTCGCCGTTGACGCGCTTGGCCTCTTCGGCAAACCACTCAACGAAGCTGGCGCCGTAGGCCACTTCGCCTTTGGCCTCGGGCAGCGGTTTGCCTTGCTCGGCGGTCATGATGCGGCCCAGATCTTCCTGGTTGGCCATGAGCAGGTCGTACCACCTGCGCAAGATGATGCTGCGCTCTTTGGCGGTTTTGCTGCGCCAGGCGGGCCAGGCGGCGTTGGCGGCGGCGATGGCGGCCTCGGCATCGGCGGGGCCGAGGTTGGCCACGTCGGCGAGCTTCTGGCCGGTGGCCGGGTCGAGCACGTCAAAGCGGCTGGCGCCTTGCACCCACTCGCCGTTGATCAGCGCGTCGGTCTTGAGCAGGGTTGGGTCCTTCAGCAGGGCCAGTGGGGAGTTTTTTGTGTCCATGGGATGTCTCCAATAAGAGGTGGGCGTGTAAATATTTAACTTATTAAACAATTGTGACCGAAAGGACCGTGTTTTTAACCATGCTCTTGAGCATATGTCCATGCGCTCGTGGTTCGCAGTACCGTTGGAGACCCAGACGCCAGAGCCACCAGAACATTGAAAAACAATGGCTGTGGATGGCACGGGCTGGCATGTAGGAAAATAGAAGGCTACAAGCGCTGAACCGGCGCCCCTCGATATTCTCTACCTCCAGACCATGACCGCCTCCGTTGCCGACATCCGCAAGACCTTCCTGGACTTCTTTGCCTCCAAGGGCCACACCGTGGTGGCGTCCAGCCCGCTCGTGCCGGGCAATGACCCCACGCTCATGTTCACCAACTCGGGCATGGTGCAGTTCAAAGACGTGTTCCTGGGCACCGACAAGCGCAACTACGTGCGGGCTGCCTCCGTGCAGGCCTGCCTGCGCGCTGGTGGCAAGCACAACGACCTGGAAAACGTGGGCTACACCGCCCGCCACCACACCTTCTTTGAAATGCTGGGCAACTGGAGCTTTGGCGACTACTTCAAGCGCGAAAGCCTGAAGTGGGCCTGGGAGCTGCTGACCGAGGTGTACAAGCTGCCCAAAGAACGCCTGCTGGCA
>JAUXXN010000133.1 GCA_030684755.1 Hydrogenophaga sp. | reverse complement strand
CGCCAGCAGGTAGCGCGCGGGCACGCGCACGCCGTCAAAACGCAGATGCGCGGTGTCGGAACAATGCCAGCCCATTTTGAGCAGCGGGCTGCGCGAGATGCCGGGCAGATGGCCGGGCACCATGAGCATGGAAATGCCGCTGGCGCCCTGGCTGTGCAGGTCGGTACGAACCGCGAGCGCGATCCAGTCGGCGCGCATGCCGGAGGTGATGAACACTTTTTCGCCGTTGACCACGTAGTCGCTACCGTCGAGCCGGGCGGTGGTGCGCAGGCGGGCCACATCGGAGCCGCCACCGGGCTCGGTGATGCCCAGGGCGGCGATTTTTTCACCGCGCAACACCGGCGGGATGATTTCAGCCTGCTGTTCGGGCGTGCCGTGGGCCAGCAGCGGGGGCAGACCAATGTTGTGTGAAAACAAGCTGGCCATGACGCCGCCGCTGCCGCCATGGCGGGCCAGGGTTTGCGACATGGCATTGCGCACCGACCAGGGTGCGGGCGTGCCACCCAAGGCTTCGGGGTAGCCCAGGCCGAGCAAGCCCAGCCGGGCGGCGTCGCCGTAGAGCGTGCGCGGAATTTCGCCCGCGTCGTCCCAGGCGCTCACGTGGGGCGCAATGGCCTGGGTGGCGAAGCGGCGCACGGTGTCGATGAGGGCGCTGCGGTCTTCGGCGGTGAAGTCGCTGGGGCTGGGGTGGGTCATGGGGTGGGCCTTGGTTTGAAATCGCTTTGAAAGGCTGGCACCTCAGTCCACCTCAGGCCACAAAAGTGACCAGCAGCTGGCCGGGCGCCACTTGCTGGCCCACGGCCACGTGCAGGCTGTCCACCGTGCCGTCGCGCGGGGCGGCCAGGGTGTGTTCAAGTTTCATGGACTCGATCACCAGCAGCGGCGCGCCGCGCGCAACGGTGTCGCCCACCTGGGCGTGCAGGGCCAGCAGCTTGCCGTTGAAGGGGGCGCGCAGATCGCGCCCGGCGGCTGCGCCACCGGCGGCGGCACGGGGCGCCAAGCTCAGGTCGTCCAGCCACAGGTCTTGGCTGGCCTGCCCTGCGGGCAGAGAGCCGCCGCTGACCTGCACATGCCAGCGCGGCACGCCGCCCGTCGGCCCCAGCACCACGGCATGCGCCTGCCAACCCACGCCGTTCAGCGTGATGCGCAGCATGCCTGCACCCAGGGTGTGCACCTGGGCCACATGGGTCTGTTGCTCCATCCCCACGCGCACCGCACCACCGCCGGTTTCTTGCACGCTCAGCGCCAGGGTGTTGGCACCCACCCGCCAGCGCATGCTGCGCGCGTAGGGGCTGGGCAGCGCGGCGGCCGGGGCGGCATTTGAATAGAGCGCGGCCAGTGCAGCCACCACCAGCGCTTCGGGCGTGGGCTGCAAAGCGGCGCGCACGGCGGCGCCATGTTCAGCCAGAAACGGAATGAGCGCCCCGCCCGCGCGAAACACCGGGTGCTGCAGACAGCTGGCCAGAAAAGCGCGGTTGGTGGGCAAGCCCAGCACCTGGGTGTGCGCCAGCGCGTGGCCCAAGCGGTCTATGGCTTCGGCGCGGGTGGGCGCATGGGCGATGAGTTTGCCCATCATGGCGTCGTACAAAGGGGTGACGGTGCAGCCGGTTTCCAGCGCATGGTCAAAGCGCAAGCCAGGGGACGCTGCGGGCGCACTGAAGTGGCGCACGAGGCCGGTGTGGGGCGTGTGGTTGTCGTCTTCGGCACACAGGCGCACCTCGATGGCGTGGCCCTGCCAGCGCACCTGCTCTTGCGTGAGCGGCAGCGGCTCGCCGCGTGCGATGCGCAGTTGCCATTCCACAAGGTCCAGCCCGGTGAGCATTTCGGTGACGGGGTGCTCGACTTGAAGGCGGGTGTTCATCTCCATCAAGAAGAACGTGTGTACCCCGGCGTCTTCGTCCAGCAAAAACTCCACCGTGCCCGCGCCCACATAACCCGCCGCCAGCGCCAACGCCACAGCGCAGCGGCCCAGATCGGCGCGCAGCGCGGGCGACACCGCTGGGCTGGGGGCTTCTTCGATGATCTTTTGGTGCCACCGCTGCACCGAGCAGTCGCGTTCACCCAGGTGAATGCAATGGCCGTGCGCGTCGGCAAACACCTGCACTTCCACATGGCGCGGGCGCAGCAGGGCCCGTTCGATCAGCAGGTCGCCGTTGCCAAAACCGGCCAGGGCTTCCGAGCGGGCGCTGTGCAGCGCGGGGCGCAGCTGGGCCATGTCGGTCACCAGGCGCATGCCGCGCCCGCCGCCACCGGCCACAGCCTTCACCATGAGCGGAAAACCCAGGCGCACGGCCTCGGCTTCAAACACCTCGGGGCTTTGGTCGGCGCCCGCGTAACCCGGCAGGCACGGCACACCATGGGCCAGCGCCAGGGCTTTGGCGCCCGACTTGCTGCCCAGCGCGCGAATGGCGGCGGGCGGTGGACCGACCCAGACCAGGCCCGCGTCCACCACGGCCTGGGCAAATGCGGCGTCTTCGCTCAAAAAGCCGTAGCCGGGGTGCAGCGCGTCGGCACCGGTGGCGCGGGCGGCGGCCAGCAGCCGGTCAACCCGCAGATAGGAATCGGCCGCGCTCAAGCCACCCAGCGCGTAAGCGGTGGTGGCTTCGCGCACGTGCAGCGCGTCGCGGTCGGCGTCGGAATACACGGCCACGGTGTCGATGCCCATGGCGTGAGCAGTGCGGATGACGCGGCGGGCGATCTCGCCCCGGTTCGCAATCAGCAGTTTTTTCATGCCGGGTCTTCCTGCGCCCAGGGGGCGGGCTGTTTGTGGGCAAAGGCGCGCAGGCCAGCAGCGGCTTCGGGGCTGCGCAGCGCAGCGGCGAACGCAGTGGCGGCTTCGGTGCGCAGGTCGGGCGCGTGGGTGCGCAGGCGCTGCAGCAAGCGCTTGGTGGCAGCCACCGCATCCGGGGCTGCAGCGCGGTAGGCCCGCACGGCATCGGCCACGGCGGCGGGGAGTGCGTCGTTGGCCACCACGGTGTTCACCAGACCGGCGGCCTGTGCCTGCGCGGCGCTCCAGCGCGCACCACTGAGCAGGCATTGCCGCGCCACCGCGTCACCCAGGCGCTGCCACACGAAGGGCGCAATTTGCGCCGGCGGCAGGCCCAGCGTGACCTCGGGTGTGGCGAACACCGAACGCTCGGTGGCCAGCACCAGGTCGGCGCAGCACACCAGCCCAAAACCGCCCCCCATGGCCGGGCCGTCCACCGCGCACACCAGCCACTGCGGAAGTTCGGTCAGGGCGTGCAAAACGTCGCCAAAGCCCCGGTTGAGGGCAATCAGAGGGTCGTCTTGCCCGGGCTGCAAAGGCTGGCCGATGGCGCTGGCGAAACCGCCGAGACTGCCCCCGGCGCAAAACGCACCGCCCGCTCCGCTGAGCACAATGCCGCGCAGCGTGTCGTCGTGCTTGGCCCGCAGGCAGGCCTCGAACAGGGCAAGCACCATGCTGTCGCTCAGGGCGTTGCGGCTGCCAGGGTCGTTGAGCGTCCAGTGTTCGACGCTGCCTTGTCGGGAGATTTGGAACGGCGTCATGGCTGTTTCACTTCACCGGCCGCTTCTGCAAGCCCATGCTTTTGGCCAGAATGCCCAGCATCACCTCGTCGGCCCCGCCGCCGATGGAGGCCAGGCGGCCATCGCGGTACATGCGCGACACCTTGTTTTCCCAGGTGAAGCCCATGCCGCCCCAAAACTGCAGGCAGGTGTCGGGCACCACGCGGTTCAGCCGCCCGGCCTTGAGCTTGGCCATGGTGGCCCATTCGGTCACGTCTTCACCCGCCACATAGTGTTCGCAGGCCATGTAGGTGAGCGCGCGCAGGCTCTCCACGTCGGCTTTCAGTTCGGCCAGCTTGAACTGCACCCATTGCTGGTCGGCCAGCGTGGCGCCAAACAGCTTGCGCTCGTGCGCCCAGTCCACCGTCCACTG
>JAUXXN010000120.1 GCA_030684755.1 Hydrogenophaga sp. | reverse complement strand
TATGTCGAGGCGGTGCTTGAGGTGGAGCCACCGACCGTGTGAAATCCCCTTGGATTCATCCCATGCGGTGCAGCATGGCCAAAACACGGTTATCGGCTGGGCGCGCCGGTGATGGATCCGGCACTGTGAAGTCCTAAGCCGCATCGCGTCTTTATGGGGCCTTGTTCATAGGTTTTTTTCTTGCTTTCGCAAAGCCTTGTCCAGCAAAGCCAAGCCCTCGGCTTCTTTGCCCATGCCTTGGCTGGCACGCAGCCGAAAACGGGTTTCGGCATTGAATTCGGCCAGCATCAGGGTGGTCATTTCGTCAATCAGTCGGTTGAGCGGTGTGCCCCGACTGGCCGCCAGGGCTTTAAGTCGGCGGTGCTTGTCGTCAGGCAATCGAACGGTGAGTGCTGCCATGTTAAATCTCCTTCAGAAACGCTTCGGGTGTCATGACCCGCAATCTGGCAAAGGGCAACTGCCCGCTGCGCAGGTCGCGCACATTGCGGCTGATGATGAGGTCGGCACCGGCTGCCACAGCCAGTTCGATCAGGTGGTTGTCACCCTCATCACGCAGGTTGGGGCGCCACAGGTAATACACCCGGGTCCATTCACAACGGGCCAAAAAAATGTCGAGCAAGGTGTTGCGCTCTTGTGCGCTCAACGGGCAGGCGTGGATAACGGCATTGCAAGCTCCCGCGCCCATACAGGCGCCGACAAACACATGGACATCAATCACTGCACGCATGGCGAACGGTATAAAAAATGCCACCATAAGCAGTCCAGCGTGGCACGCGGCTCGACCGCAATTCGTCAACAATGCCGAGGACAACCTAAGGCAACGCTGAACAAGTGCCTGATTTATGGAAATGGCTCGCGTAAGTCATTGATTTACAAAGGCTCAATTTTGGCGCTTTCGACTTATTCAGCGTAGCCCCAACACCTTGAAGGCGTGGTACCTAAAACCAGACTTTGCCTCAGCACTTGAGGTACCGACAGAACGCGAGTTCATCACTATGCTGCATAGCATGTTCATCTGCCACGACACACCATGAGTTTGCACACACCGGTTTCTCCAAAAAACGTTTGCGAAAACCTTCTCATGGAGGAAAAGCGCTATAACGCCGAATACAACATCCTGCCCAGTGAAAGCACAGTGGTGGATCGCCTTCTGGCCAGAGGCCTGGAAATGACTCCGGCCTATGAGGAGTTGCACAGCAAGTTACATCAGCATCCGCACGACCTGAAGACGTTTCTAGGGCTGGTTTTGACAGCGGCAGCGCTTTGGAATCCCGAGAGGATTGCGGAAGCGCGCAACGCGCGGAGTGAACTCACCAAGGTGAACCAGCAAATTGCCAAGCAGGCCACCGAACTGGCTGAACTGCTGCAGCAGCGCTCGGACCTCGGCAACACGTCAGGCTTCAGGACGGATACGCACTACCATGTCTGCGACGTGATCCAAGCATCATCTCAAGAGAACTATGGGTTCACACGCCATGTACGGGAGCGCCTAGAAGATCTGCGGAGACAGTTCGACCTCAAGTACTGGCCCAGGCTGAGCGACCTCGTCCGGGAACTGGCTCACGATGCTGCGACCGCAGTTGCGCAGGCCTCCGACCCTTTGACGGCGGCGGCTACGGCAGCGTCCCGGGCTTCTCTCGCCGATTTCTTCAAAGCACTGTTTGCGAGCATCGAAGAGAACAGCGCCCTGAGTTTCGGCCACCTTCCCTACGGGCTACAGATCAGCGACAGCACGTTCGCCATCTTGGTTAACTGCGCGCTCGATCTAGACGCGGATAGCATGGTCGATGGCCCCTACGTGAAGCGTCTGCGTCAACGCGAACGCGAAGGTGCCAAGTGATGTATCGGCAGCGCAAAGGCGGCAATGACACACAAATCTAGCAACTGGCAGGTAGACACCCATACCGCACCGGATCGTCCCACGCCCGATGCGAACACAGTGCCGCTGACGTGGGCGAACGATGCGCGCACCGGCGAGCCGCGCTACATCCACGACCATGAAGTCATCGATGGAAACGCTGAATGCCAATGTCCAGCATGCGACCTCTCACTGACGCCAGTGTTGGCTGGGCAACCGTTGCGCAAGAACCCCACCGCGCATTTCCGCCATCCTAAGGGGGCGCAGAAGGACGACTGCACCATAGTTGCCGCTCGGCTGGCCGCGATCCGGCACCTGCAGGATCGCGGCTTCATCGATCTGCCGAGACGCCGGATGTCCGCCAACGCCATCGGCTTCAGCGGTCAGGGCTATGAAGGGTGGGCCGAAAAACCCGCAGAGCGCGTATCCATCATCAGCGCAGTACTCCACGACCACGCTACGGCACTGTTGACGCTGGACGATGGTCGTGAATTCCTAGTCGACCTCACGGGGGAACGCGTTGCCGGTAGCGATGGCCAGGGGCGGGCGATTGTCACGCTATTCCTTTCCGATCCCGCCATTGCGATGATGTCGCCCGACGAGATCCGTGCTCGGCTTCGTCTGCTTCCGGACATTCGCTGGTGCGCGCATTGGGATGACATGGCATTGCAATCAGCCGCAAATGTGCAGGCCCAGCAGTTGGCTCGCGAAGCCATGGATGCCTGGGAGGACCTTGAAGAGGCACAGTTCCGACAGCAACTACCCCCTGGCCTAGAGCCATCCGTAGCCCAGCAATTACGTCGCGAGACGCTGTTGCACAGCGAAGTCAAGAGAATCCTGGCACATGCTTCGCAAATAGCGACACCCAGCCTCGTAGTCAAAGTGACCCGCAATGCCCCGGACGAGTTCAGCGGCGAATGGGAGGGCAATACGCTTCGAATTGAGTGGTGCACAGCATCCACAATGCTGTCGCTGGGGAAGATCCAGTTGGAGCAACACAAGGGCAACATCGTCCCAGACGTAATCTGCTCCCTCAGCGAACCTCAGCCTTTTATCTTCGGTGTCACCGAAACCTGGCTCGATGATGCCTATGAAGAGTTGGTCGAAGACACCCACAGCAGCCAGCGCTGGCCACGGACCTTGCTGATTGAGGTCACAGTGACACATGGCATCGATCAGGAGAAGCTGCGTCGCATTCAAGAACTCAACATGCCGACGCTGGAAATCGACATAGGCTCGCTCGGCGGACGCGTAACTCGGGAAGGCCTACGCTATTTGGTAGTAGACAAAACCATCGGCAAGCGCTGGTTGCATCACCCAGCCTTGCGGTTGCGCCGCCAACTACTCGAAACGGAATTGGATCAGCATCCGGTATCGGTTCGGTTTCAAGCGCGCCTCGCCGAACTGAGGCGTCCCCGTTTGCTTGCGACGCCGGCATCGGAATGGGCCAAAATTTATCTTGCCGCCGCCACAGAGTTCCACGACGCCAATACCCGCATCGACAAAGCCCGGCGGGCACATCGGGGCCCTGACCCGAAACCCGAGCTACTTGGGAATAGCAGCAAGCCTTGGCTGCAACTCATGGAAGCTGCAGAAGCCCTAGCTGCGCACGGCTACCCGGGCGCCGCCGACCCCGAGAAGGTGGGGGGGGCAGGCATCATCTCGCGATTGCTGTCGATCCAACACAATCGAGGTATCGGCTATGCATTCAATACCGGTTACCAAGTGCTCAATGCCATCATGCAAAGCACGCACGGCCACCAGCAGTGGCACTCGCTGTACCTCATGGGCGTCAAGGCCTATAGATTGGAGGCCCAATTCACCCCAAAGCAAGCCGAGCGCTATGCCTCCTGGCGGCAAGGCGTCATCAACAAGGTGAACTCTGGCGACGAGATACACCTGCGGCCTGCGCACTACGACCCTGTGATAAGCGTGCTTTTCCCTGAAATGGCGCCACGCCTTGTCAAGGGTTACGGCAGCACCTCGCAAACCCAGTAGTCGGATTGTGAACACGCTTAAGTAGCCCGATGTCTAGTAACAGGATCTGTTGCCTTTCCTTCTAGAAACCTGAAGAGCTGCTATCAGCCTTTATGTAGAGCTTTACATAAAGGTTGGTCCTGAGGAAGTCGAAGAGCGAGTCATCTGCTCGGAACCGGCATGCGACGACGCCGGGATACTACAGCCGGGACAGCGCCTTCTCCTTCATCGCGAGATCGGCTTCGATGTACCTCTGGGTCATCGTCGGACACCAGTGGCTGAGCCACAGCGTGATCCCGCTGATGTCCACGCCCGACTGCAACCAAGATGCATTGTTGTCGAGTGACGCACGGTGTGCTGTGATCTTCAAATATGTGATCACCAGTCTTGCCGCAGAACCGGGCTTATGTCCAGTTCACCAGGGCTGCTGCTGTCAGTGGCATAGACAAATCAAAGCACTCAGCTCAATCGATCTCGGCAACTGTTCATAACCGAGGCCTGCGCATAACAGCCTATAGCTACCGCCACGCAGGCGCAAGCCTCAACCCCTCACCCCTTACGGCTCACCAGCACAATCCCCGCCGCCACGCCCAGCAGCGCCAGCACCAGTTGCAGCGTGAGCGGCTCGCTCAGCAGCACCACGCCGAACACCAGGGCAAACACCGGCGTCAAAAAGGTGAAGGTGCTCATCTGTGTGGCGGGGTAGTGGCGCAGCATCCACATCCAGGCCAGGTAGCTGGCGAAGGCGCCCACGGCGGTTTGTAAAAAAATCGAGCCCCAGGCCAGCGCGGAATAATTCAAGCTCCAGGTTTCGCCCAGTGCGATCGACAGCAAGGGTGTGACGGCGGCGGTGACGCCGAGTTGGTAAAACAGCGATTTTTCTGCTGAAACGGTGGCAATTTTCGTGGTGCGAATGGCCAGCGTGGTCAGGCCCCAGAGCATGCCGGCGGCCAGGCCCATGGCGTCGCCCATCCATTGCCCAGCCACGGGCGAACTGTGCATGAACCCTTCACTGAAGGCCACAGCCACGGCGCCAAACGCGACAAACAGGCCCACCCACTGGATGCGGCGCAGCTTCTCCGCCGCCACAAAACGCGGCAGCAGCAGCGCCACCCAAAACGGGCTGGTGTACAAAAACACCGTGAGGCGCGAGGCGCTGGTGTGTTGCAGGCCCAGGTAAATAAAGCAAAACTCACCCGCAAAAAGCAGCCCCACCAGCAGGCCGCCCCAGAGCGTGCCGTCGCGTTTGAACAGCGGCACGCCCCGGTATTGGCACCACAGCCAGAGCAGGGCGGTGGCGCCCCACATGCGGATGCTGGCTTGCCACAGCGGAGGAATTTCGCGGCTGGCGAATTTGATGAGAATTTGCTGGAAGCCCCAGAAGGCGCAGCACGCCACCAGCAAGGCGATGGCGAAGGTGTCGAGGTGGTCTTTGCGTTGAACGGCGGTCATGGCTGCAATGGTAGGCGGGGCGCCCGGTGCAGGCTGTCACTGCCGGGAACGCAAGGGGAGGGCGTTGGGCGCTCAACCCGGGCGGGCGAGGCGGCGCAACTGGTTTTTGAGTTGCTGGATGTCGGCGGCGCTCAGGCCGGCGAGGGTCTGGGCTTCGTGTTCGCGCGCCTGGGCCATAAGGGGTTGCACCTTGTCCAACCCGGTGGCGGTGATGGCCACCAGTGTGCGGCGCTGGTCTTGCGGGTCGTCGCTCAGGTGCACCCAGCCTTGCGCGCTCAGGCGCTGCAGCAGCTTGGTGACGGTGGGTTGCTGGCTCAGCACCTCGTGCGCCAACTGGCCCACGGGCATGGGCGCCTGGCCGCTCAGCGTGGCCAGCACGCGCCATTCCAGCGAGCCCAGCCCGGCGGCGCGCACCACGGCCTCAAAGTCTTTGAACAGCGCATGGTTGGCCTGGCCCAGCAGGTAGCCGAGGTAGTCGTCCACAAAGCGGGGGCTGCCAGCGGGATGCATGTTCAGAGCAGCCATTCTCATGGTGAAAAATTCGGGAGAGCCCCCACCCCAACCCTCCCCCAGAGGGGGAGGGAGTCAGACACGGCGCGCTCAGGCATCGCGCAGCGGGGTATGTCTTGCTCCTTCCCCCGGTGGGGGAAGGCTGGGTTGGGGGCTGGCGCGGGCAAGCGGCTCCAGCCCATGTTCACGGGTCTCTGCATACCGGTTCAAAGTAAGAAATGCTGCGCTCAGAGCGGGTGCTCGGTGTAGAACTTGCCGCCGTGGTAGAGCAGCGGCGACGCATCGGCGCGGTGGGCGCAGCGCTCCACTTCGCCGACAAAAATCACGTGGTCGCCCTCGGTGTACTGGCTTCGGTTGAAGCATTCAAAGGTGGCCGCCGCCCCCACCAGCAGCGGCGCGCCGTTGATACCTTCGGTGAATTCCACGCCGTCCCAGCGGTCGGTTTCCCTGTAGGCAAATTGCTCGGCCAGCGCTTGCTGGTCGACGGTCAGCACGTTGATGGCGTAGTGCAGCCCATTGGAAAACGCGGCCATGGAACCCGCTGCCTGGCTCAAGCTCCACAGCACCAGCGGCGGGTCGAGCGAGACCGAGTTGAACGAATTCGCCGTCAGGCCCACCAGCTCACCGGCAGCGGTGCGCGCGGTGACGATGGTGACGCCGGTGGCAAACATGCCCAGCGAGGCTCGGAATTCGCGCGATGAGAAGTCGGGTGGACGGGCCTGGTGGCCAGCAGATCGGGCAGGTGACATGGCTTTAATTTGTATGAAAATTCATGAATAATGCGTCTCGGGCCTGACCCATTTCTTTGTGTTCAGGGTCAATCAATCCAATTTTCAGCGCCCATGCCGCCGTCGGGAAGGTCAACACCGGTTTTTGACGTGCTTTGGCCGGGTCGCTGGGCAACGTCGCCAACCGCGCAAGGGGAATCTTATGCTTCAAGAACGAACCGAACCCGCTTGGGTGGATGCATTTGAAACGGTGTTGTGCCGTTGTGCATTGCAACCGGGCGACACGGTGGCCATTCTCGGTGAAACACAAAGCCGTCCGGTGCTGATGGAATTGGCGCGTTTGGCCGTTGCCCGCGTGGGTGCCTACAGTTTCACGCTCACACTTCCCTCGGTGTTCAGCGCCGGTGAGCCGGTCACGCGCTCCACTGGTGCCACGCCCGCCCTTCAGCAGCTCGCGCCGGTGGTGGCCGCACTGGCCGCTTGCACCCTGGTGGTGGACTGCACGGTGGAGGGCCTGATGCACGCGCCTGAGCTGCCCGACATTTTGCGTGGCAACGGCATCACCCAGCCGCGCGTGGTGTACGTGAGCAACGAGCACCCCGAAGCACTGGCCCGCTTGCTGCCCGACGATGCGACCGAGGCGCGCGTAAAGGCGCATGTGAAACGCCTGCGCAGCGCAAAGGCCATGCGCGTGACCTCGCCTGCGGGTACCGACCTCAGCATTGCCTTGCAAAACGCGGTGGCCGGTGGCAACTGGGGCAGCACCACGCGCCCCGGCACGCTCACCCACTGGCCCGGTGGTCTGGTGTTGGCGTTCCCCGCAGCGGGCAGTGTGAACGGCACACTGGTGCTGGCCGAGGGCGATGTGAACCTGACCTTCAAGCGCTACATCGAACGCGCCATCACGCTCACCATCGAAAACGATTACGTGACCCGTATCGACGGCACGGGCGTTGACGCCGAGTTGCTGCGCTCGTACTTTGCCGCTTGGGGCGAGCAAGAGGCCTACGCCGTGTCGCACGTGGGCTACGGTTTAAACGACGCAGCGCGCTGGGACAGCATGGCGCTGTACGACAAGCGCGATTTCAACGGCACCGAACTGCGCGCTTTTGCGGGCAACTTTCTCTACAGCACTGGCGCCAACGAAACCGCCGGCCGCTACACGCGCGGCCATTTCGACTGGCCTCTGCGCGGCTGCACCGTGTCGCTGGACGGCACCACCGTGGTGGAATCTGGCCGGGTGGTGGACGCATGACCCGCCGCCGCGCCGGGCCTCACCAAGCAAGGCCAGCCCCCTCAGGGGGCAGCGCAGTACGCGCAGCGACCCGTGTGGGAGCCCTATGACTTTGCCGAAATTCACCACCCTGGGCAGCGGCCCCACTGTGCTCATGTTGCATGGCATTGGCGGTGGCCACCGCGCTTTTGCGCCGCAGGTAGAAACGCTGGCCAGCCTGGGCTACCGCGCCGTGGCTTGGGACATGCCCGGCTATGGCCGCAGCGCGCCCATTGAGCCCTACAACTTCAAAGGCTTGGCGCAGCGCTGTGTGGACTTGATCGACGCGCTGCAATGCGACAACGTGGCATTGCTGGGCCACAGCATGGGCGGCATGGTGGCGCAAGAAGTGATTGCCCGCCGCCCGGACAAGGTGAACAAGCTCATCCTGTGCGGAACCTCCGCCGCGTTCGGCAAGCGCACCGACGGGCGCAGCGCCGAGGCCTGGGCGCAGCAGTTCATTGCACAGCGCACCGCGCCGCTCGACGCGGGCCAGACCATGGCCGACATGGCTGCCAAGCTGGTGCCTCAGATGGTTGGCCCCGGCGCTTTGCCCGAGGGCTTGAAGCTGGCCGAACACTGCATGGCCAGCGTGCCCGCAGCCACCTACCGGCGTGCGCTGGAATGCCTGGTCACGTTCGACCGGCAGGCCGATCTGGCCCAGATCCGCGTGCCCACGCTGCTGATGGCCGGCGAGTTTGACCGCGTGGCCGCACCCGCCGTGATGCGCCAGATGGCGGCGGCGATTCCCCGAGCACGCTACGCCGAACTCGCCGGCATTGGCCACCTGATGAACCTGGAAGCGCCCGACGAATTTGATGCGCTGCTGCTCGACTTTTTGCGCGAGCCCGCGCCTAAGCCGCTGCCAGACACGCACTGAGCCCGCCCACACAAAACCCACAAAACACCTGCACAACGAGGAGACAAGCCCCATGAACCAGCCCATTAACCCCATCAACCCGACCACCGGCCTGGACTTCACCCCCGCCGTGGGCGACATGCCCTTCACCCCGCTGCAACGCGAACTGTTGGCCAAAGCCCATGCGCTGGGCCGCGACAAGTTCGCCGCCCGTGCCCCGCAGTGGGACCGCGAAGCCAGCTTTCCGTTTGCCAACTACGACGACCTGCGCGACGCCGGTTTTCTGAAACTCTGCGTGCCCACCGCCCACGGTGGCCTGGGCGCGGACTACACCACCTACATGATGGTGGCGGCAGAAGTTGGCCGCTTCTGCGGCGCCACCGCGCTCACCTGGAACATGCACATTTGCAGCACCATGTGGACCGGTGTGCTGGCCGACGGCATTGCCATGACGGAAGAGCAACGCGCCGAACACCTCGCCCGGCGCGAACTGCATTTCAGCCGCATCGTGAACGACGGCGCCATTTACGCCCAACCTTTCAGCGAAGGCACCGCCGCTGCCGCTGGGCGCGCGCCCTTCGGCACCACGGCCAAAAAAGTAGACGGTGGCTGGCTCATCAATGGCCGAAAAATCTGGGCCAGCCTCTCGGGCGCGGCCGATTACTACGGCATTTTGTGCACCGAAGACAAAGGCGACGACCACCCCGACGCACGCGACACGCTCTACATCAGCGTGCCCGCCACGTCCGAAGGCTTCAGCATCAGCGGCGACTGGGACCCGCTGGGCATGCGCGGCACCGTCAGCCGCAACCTGGCGTTCAAAGACGTGTTTGTGAGCGACGCCGAACAGCTCATGCCACGCGGCATCTACTTCAAGGGCGCGCAAACTTGGCCCGCCATGTTCTTCACCCTCTCACCCACCTACCTGGGCCTGGCCAACGCGGCCTACGACTTCACCGTGAAGTACCTGCGCGGCGAAGTGGAAGGTGAGCCGCCCATCAAGCGCCGCCAGTTCCCCACCAAGCAGATCACGGTGGCGCAAATGCGCATCCAGCTCGAAAACATGAAGAGCATCTTTGCCCGCGCCATTGCCGAGGCCAAGCCCAACCCCAGCAAAGACGAAAAACTGCGCCTGTACGCGGCGCACTACAGCGTGATGGAAGGCGCCAACGACATCGCCCGCCTCGCCATCCGCACCTGCGGCGGGCAAAGCATGATGAAACACCTGCCGCTGGAGCGCCTGTACCGCGACAGCCGCTGCGGCGCCCTCATGTTGCCCTGGACCGCCGAACTTATTTTGGACCGCATGGGCCGCGAGACGCTGTACGAGGCGGGTGAGAAAGACGCTTGAAGCGGTTGCGGTTGCGGTGACCGGGTCTGGCGGTAGGTCGCTATGATTCATGGCAATCTTTGCCATTGAAGGAGCGTGCAATGACGATCAATATTTCTCTACCTGCCGAGATGGAGGCACGTGTTCGCGAACATGTGGCTTCTGGACTTTATGGGTCGGCCAGTGAGGTGGTGCGCGAGGCGTTGCGTCTTTTCGATGCCTATCAGTCGGTGCGTATGTCCACACTGGTGGCTTTGAAGGCCGATCTGGACAAGGGCGTGGCGGACCTTCGGGCGGGACGTGTCGTTCCCATGGACATGGCGACCCTCAAAGCCGAGGGGCGTGCTCGCCGCAGCAAGCATGCACCATGAGCCTCGTTCGTCTGACGCAAAGTGCCCAGACCGATTTGCTGGAAGCGTGGACTTACATCGCCGAAGCAAACATGGATGCAGCCGATGGGGTACTCGATGCTATTGAGCGCGATGCGACTTTGCTGGCCACACAGCCGATGATGGGTCGCGCAAGGAATGAGTTGGTGCGTGGCATTCGCAGTTGGCCCACCTCAACGCCATACATCTTGTTTTACGAGGCCGATCTGCAAGGCATCGTCATTGTCCGGGTGCTGCACCACGCGCGCGACATCCAGACCACGGACTTTTTGTCGCACTGAGAAGCTGAGCGAGTGCAGGGAAGTCATCCAGTCGCCCAGGGGTAACGCCAGTGGCTGCGTCGGTGCAATGGCAAGGCGTGCTCCTAGAATGCCGGCATGTTTGGAACTTTCATGCTTAGCTTTCCTAGGCGCCTGGCGCTCTGTGCCTTTGTCCTGGGTGGGCTGACCCCGGCCCTGGCCATGCCGCCCATGCCCCGTGGACCGGGTCATCCGTTGGCCGATGTGCCGGGCAGCGGCCCGTGCCGCGAGTTTGTGGCCCGTCTGCCTCATGTGAAGGCGTCCTTGTGTGCCGCCGCCCAGCTCAAGCCCACCGTGGGCCGCTCGGTGCAGGGCCGCACCCTGTACCACCGCGACGTGGTGGCGCCCGTCGCTAAGCTGCGCGTGCTGGTGGTGGGCGCCATACACGGCGACGAGCTGTCGTCGGCCTCGCTGGCGTTCCACTGGATTCAGCGCGCTACCGAAACGCCGTCGAACGCCCACTGGCGCTTCATTCCGGCGCTCAACCCCGACGGACTGATGGCCCGGCCCGCGCGGCGCATGAACGCCCGGGGTGTGGACCTGAACCGCAACTTTCCCACACCCAACTGGGCGCGCGACGCCAAGGTGTACTGGGAGCAGCGCACCAAAAAAGACCCGCGCCGCTGGCCCGGCCCCAGTCCTATTTCTGAGCCTGAATCGAAATACCTGCACGACGAAATGGAGCGCTTTCAGCCCGATTTGATTGTCAGTATTCACGCACCCTACGGCATGCTGGACTTTGACGGCCCCGGCGTGCCACCGCCCCGGCTGGGTCGGCTGTACCTGGACCAGGTGGGTATCTTTCCGGGCAGCCTGGGCAACTATGGCGGCGTGCACAAAGGCATGCCGGTGGTCACCATCGAACTCACCAGCGCGCTGGCCACGCCATCAGACGCCGAAATGCGCCAGATGTGGATCGACCTGCTGCGCTGGATGAGTGAGCGCCTGGGGCAGGGCATGGGCCAGCCGATGGGCGCGGCGCGCTGACGCCTGCGCCTCGGCTGGGCCCTGGGTCGCTGCTCAGGCTTGGCTGGGCGGTGGCGTGGCGCTCAGCCGGGCTGCGCGGCCAGCGTGCGCCTGGCTGCGGGGTGGCACACCGTAAAAATCAAACGCCATGGCGGGTTGCTCACCGCTGATGAGCTCGGCCAGCGCCTTGCCCGAGCCCGCGCCGTGGGTCCAGCCCAGCGTGCCGTGGCCCGCGTTCACCCACAGCTTGCCCACTTTCGTGCGACCCATGAGCGGGATGTTGGTGGGCGTGGCGGGGCGCAGGCCGGTCCAGAACTGCGGGTCGCCGCCTTGCTCGGGCGTGCGGGTGTCGGCCACGCCGGGGAACACCTCTTCAATGCGCTTGACCAGCATTTCGCAGCGCTTTTTGGCCAGCGGCGTGTCCAGAGACAGGTCAAAACCGCCCAGTTCAATGGTGCCAGCCACCCGCAGTTGGTTGCCCAGGCGCGACATGGCGATCTTCAGCTGGTCGTCGATCATGCTCACCTGCGGCGCCTTGCCGGGCTGTAGCAGCGGCAGGGTGGCGCTGTACCCTTTGCCCGGGTAAATGGGCACGTGCACGCCCACGCTTTTGAGCAGCGGTGTGGTGTACGAGCCGCAGGCCACCACATAGGCGTCTGTCTTTAAGGCGCGCGCAACGCCGGTGGCGCGGTCGCGCACGCGCACTTGCTGTACGGTGCCGCCGGTGGCATCAATCGATTCGATATCGTGGCCGTAAAGCATCTGCGCACCGCGCTGGGCGCACAGCGCCGCCAGTTGCTGGGTGAATGCGCGTGCGTCGCCCGATTCGTCGCTGGGGGTGTAGGTGCCGCCGACGATGCGGTCGGCGAAAGCGCTCAGGGCGGGTTCAATTTTCAGCAATTCGTCGCGGCTGATGACGTGGCGCTTGACACCAAACTTTTGCATCACGGCAGCGGCCCCGGCGGCGCCGTCAAACGATTTTGCGTCGGTGTAATAGTGGGCAATGCCGCGTTCGAGCCGGTGGTAGGCAATGCCGGTCTCGGCCACCACGTCTTTCAAGGCCGCGTGGCTGTACGAACCCAGTGCCACCAGTTGCGCCACGTTGCGTTCAAACGCCGCGTCGTTGCACTGGCCCAAAAACTGCAAGCCCCAGCGCCATTGGGCGGGGTCGATCTGGGGACGAAACAGCAGCGGCGAGGTGGCTGAAAACATCCACTTCAGCGCCTTCAGCGGCGCTTCGCGGTTGGCCCACGGCTCGCAGTAGCTCACCGAAATTTGTGCCGCGTTGGCAAAACTGGTTTCTAGGGCGGCATCGGGCTGGCGGTCCACCAGCGTGACGCTGTGGCCGCGCTGCAGCAAATGCCACGCCGTGCTGACCCCAATGATGCCCGCGCCCAAAACCGTGACTTGCATGACCTGCTCCGAAAAAATGGAAAAAAACAGACGCGAAGTATGGGAAA